>JAEZEU010000414.1 GCA_023432885.1 Pseudomonadota bacterium
CACCGCTTTCCTGACTCATCCGGTCTTCCACGCGCATCGCTCCGAGACGGAACTGCTGCGCTACATGCGCAAGCTCAGCGACCGCGACCTTGCGCTCGATCGCGCCATGATCCCGCTCGGCTCCTGCACCATGAAGCTGAACGCGACAACGGAAATGATCCCGCTGACCTGGCCGGCGTTCGGCAGCCTGCATCCCTTTGCACCCAGCGAACAGGCGAAAGGCTACCACGCGCTGTTTGCGCAGCTGGAAAAATGGCTCGCCGACATCACCGGCTACGACGCGGTGTCGCTGCAACCGAATTCGGGCGCGCAGGGCGAATATGCCGGTCTGCTCGCGATCCGCGCCTATCATGCCGCCCGCGGCGAAGGCCACCGCAGGATTTGCCTGATCCCCTCTTCCGCTCATGGCACCAATCCGGCCTCCGCCGCGATGGTCGGCATGGACGTTGTGGTGGTCGCTTGCGATGCAGGCGGCAATGTCGATGTCAATGACCTCGTCGCCAAGGCTGGGCAGCACTCGAAGAAGCTCGCGGCCGTCATGATCACCTATCCCTCGACGCACGGCGTGTTCGAGGAGCACATCCGCGAGATCTGCGATACCGTGCATGCCCATGGCGGCCAGGTGTATCTGGACGGCGCCAATCTGAACGCGCAGGTCGGGCTGTCGCGGCCCGGCGATTACGGCGCCGATGTCAGCCATCTCAACCTGCACAAGACCTTCTGCATCCCGCACGGCGGCGGCGGCCCCGGCATGGGGCCAATCGGTGTGAAGAAGCATCTTGCGCCGTATCTCCCCGGCCATCCCGCGACCGACGGCACGACGCCGCATGCGGTGGGGCCGGTGTCGGCCGCGCCGTTCGGCTCGGCGTCGATTTTGACGATCTCCTACATCTACATCGTGATGATGGGTGGCGAGGGACTGAAGCGCGCGACCGAGATCGCGATCCTCAACGCGAACTACATCGCGGCGCGGCTGCAGCCGCATTTCCCGGTGCTCTACCGTAACGCGCGCGGCCGAGTCGCGCATGAGTGCATCATCGATCCGCGTCCGCTGAAGCAAAGCAGCGGCGTCACCGTGGACGACATCGCCAAACGCCTGATCGATTTCGGCTTCCATGCGCCGACCATGAGCTTTCCGGTGCCGGGCACGCTGATGATCGAGCCGACGGAGTCGGAATCGAAGGCTGAGATCGACCGCTTCTGCGACGCCATGATCGCAATCCGGCAGGAGATCGCCGAGATCGAGTCCGGCCGCTGGAAGATCGACGCCTCGCCGCTGCGCCATGCGCCGCATACCGTGCATGACATCGCTGACGATGCGTGGAATCGCGCCTACAGCCGCGCCGAGGGATGTTTCCCCGCGGGCAGCTCGCGCACCGACAAGTATTGGAGCCCGGTCGGCCGCGTCGACAATGTCTACGGCGACCGGAATCTGGTGTGCTCGTGCCCGCCGGTGGCGGACTACGCGGAGGCGGCGGAGTAGTATCAGGGAGCGACGAGCCTTCGTTCCGACGGGTCCCAGCGCCACAGGCGATCATTGGTCAGCCTTGTGCCGCCCCACCAGCGATGGATGGGGTTGTGCCGGCTGAAGTCGTCCGCTTGCGCGAGAATAGCCTTGCCGAGATCGGTGAGCGAGAGCTCGCTCTGCCTGTAACGATCATGACGGTCCTTGGCGTCGTGCAACGCGTCATCGAATGGGCCTTCGGCGAGCCCCGATATGGCCGGCTGAGGACAGCGGCTCAGGCCGTCGAGCAATTCGCCCCGCTTCCCAGTAGCCGCAGGTTCGGCGCTCATTTGGCTTCTCGTGTCCGGGAAACAGGTCGTACGGGTGCGCGTGACCTGCGGCCAATAACTCCAGCATTTGCGTTTCCGTCGCGGCGAGGCCGGTGGAGCGGATTGGCAATTCTTCAAGCATCGCCATAACCGCACTCCGCAGGTGCGCAAGCGCACCCAAATCCTGCGCCAGCAGGTCGAACTACGCGGCTGGCGTCGGCGCGCGCCATGCGGCCCACGCAGCGCTCGCGATTTCAAGATGATCGTTGTGGATCGGGACGGATCCCTTTCGGCCCCATTCCTCCAGCCAAGACTGCCAATCCTAGTGTCCGTCTGCACCAGAGATAGCCTCGCAACGACATTGGCATGCGGACGCAAATAGTCGAGCAACCAGATCAGTTGCAGTTGTGCGTTCGGCTCCGCATCGGCCCACAGTTCGACCATGCCGAAGCGCGCGCAAAATTCGATCAACCCAAGACCATCGATCCGCACTTGATCCTCAAACTCGCTCGGTGATGGCAACGCTCCGCAGACGAACCGCCAGCCAAACGGAACCACGCAATCGGGAATCCCGGCCTTTCTTCAAAGCGCCGGCCGCGATGTCATCGAAGGTCAGGATCAGACGCGACATGACGCCCCCCTCCCTCCGCCTACGGCTTCAGCAGCGCCGGCGACCAGCGCCAGAGATTGTCGTTGGTCAGGTGCGTGCCGCCCCACCAGCGGTCGATCGGGTTGTGGCGGGAAAAGTCTTCCTTATGGGCGAGGACAGCCTTGCCGAAATCGGTGAGTGAGAGACGGCTGCGCTTGTAGGCCCTGCCCCGGTCCCGATAATTGTCTCGACGAAGTGTCCGTAGTTCGTCGTCGAGTCCTGCGACCGCGGGTGTCCGACCGAACGCCAGCCCGTCGAGCAGGTAGCCGTATTCGAATTCATTGAACACACGCGTTTGGCGAACGTCGGGTCGATGGAAAAGATCGTGGGGACGCGAATATCCTCTCCCGATCATCTCCAGCATTCGCATTTCGGTGGCGCCAAGGCCGGATGATGCCGAGGGCAGCTCTGCAAGCAGGTCGAGCAGAGCAGGCTTGAGTAGCGGTAGCGCGCTAAGATCGGTTTGCAGCAGATTAACACATGCTTCCGGCGTCGGTGACCGATATGCCTGCCACGCGGCCTGCGCCGTCGCCAATTCCCTTTCGCTGACATCAACGATCGGCGGGCTCCAGTTGCCAATTCCGTCCCGACCGATCCAGATCATCTCCCTATCGACGAGACGCAACTTCAATCTGGCAACGGTTTCAGGGTAGTCGCGGAAGTAATCGAGCAGCCAGATCAGCTGCAATTGAGCCTCGGGCTTAATGTCGAACCACAACTCGACGGTCTCGTAGTGCTGACAGAAGTCGGCCAAGCTCAGGTCGCGATGCCTTCGGTTTTCGGTGAGCTTCCAGCGGCTGCCCCACTCTGACCAATGCATGACGCCGATGCTGTCGTGGCTCGGAATCCGTGGACCGAGATGAGCTGCGAGTTGATCCTGCGATGGCGGAGGTCCCCAGCTGAAACGGAAGAAAAACAGAAAGAGCGCTGGGGCAGCGAAGCCATCTCCCGCGGAATGGAGAGACGGCTCGCTGGTCAAAGCCAAGGGCTTCATCGTTTCCCCCCGCCCGCACAAAAAAGCAAAACGGGCGCCGGAGACGTCGGCAACTCAACGTCCTCGGCGCCCGCCTGCCGTGAAATCAAATCGGGATCACTCCTCCGCGGCGTCTTCGCCGTCATCGGCCTCGCGCTCGCCGGCCAGAATCTGCTCGGCGATCAGGCCGGAGTTCTGGCGGATCGCGGTCTCGATCTTGCTCGACATGTCGGGGTTGGCCTTCAGGAACGCCTTGGCGTTCTCGCGGCCCTGGCCGAGGCGCTGGCTGTCATAGGAGAACCAGGCGCCGGACTTTTCGACGACGCCGGCCTTGACGCCGAGGTCGAGGATCTCGCCCATCTTGGAGACGCCCTCGCCATACATGATGTCGAATTCGACCTGCTTGAAGGGCGGGGCCAGCTTGTTCTTCACCACTTTCACGCGGGTGGTGTTGCCGACCACCTCGTCGCGCTCCTTGATGGCGCCGATGCGGCGGATGTCGAGGCGCACGGAGGCGTAGAATTTCAGCGCATTGCCGCCGGTGGTGGTCTCGGGCGAGCCGTACATCACACCGATCTTCATGCGGATCTGGTTGATGAAGATCACCATGGTGTTGGACTTGTTGATCGAGGCGGTCAGCTTGCGCAGCGCCTGGCTCATCAGCCGAGCCTGCAGGCCTGGAAGCGCATCGCCCATCTCGCCCTCGAGCTCGGCCTTCGGCACCAGCGCCGCAACCGAGTCCACCACCAGCACGTCGACCGCGCCGGAGCGCACCAGCGTGTCGCAGATTTCCAGCGCCTGCTCGCCGGTGTCGGGCTGCGAGATCAGGAGCTCGTCGATATTGACGCCAAGCTTGCGGGCATAGACGGGATCGAGCGCGTGCTCGGCGTCGATGAAGGCGCAGATGCCGCCCTTCTTCTGAGCCTCGGCGACACAATGCAGCGCCAGCGTGGTCTTGCCGGATGATTCCGGCCCGTAAATCTCGACAATCCGCCCCTTCGGCAGGCCGCCGACGCCGAGCGCGATGTCGAGCCCGAGCGAGCCGGTCGAGACCGTCTCGATATCCATCGAGCGGTCGTTCTTGCCGAGCTTCATCACCGAGCCCTTGCCGAACTGGCGCTCGATCTGGGAGAGCGCGGCGGAGAGAGCCTTCGACTTATCCATGGAAGAACCTTCGACAATACGCAGGGCGGCGACGGACATATGGGGCTCCTTATGACGGGATTCGGGCGGGACAAACAGCTGAGAATCGAGAACTTTTGGTTGTGAAATGTGCGTACCACATTTGTTCTCTGTTCGCAATATGTTCTTTTCGGGACCCGGTCTGTTCGTAGGGACGGCACGAAGGGCCCGGTTTAATGCGAATGCGGAATAGAGGCGCAGTGGACTATTCGCGGGGCGTGAAGGGGATGGGACAGGACGCAAACCAGCAGAAGCCTAAAACGACGGCAAAACAGCCCAAAGGCAGCTCACAATAGCTCGATAACGGGAGGCCGCCTCAGTTGGCGGCTT
>JAEZEU010000207.1 GCA_023432885.1 Pseudomonadota bacterium
GCGCGCAAGCCGAACCCTTGCGAGGTGTCATACGTCGCCTGCTTCAGACGTCCATTGTCGAACATCAGCGCTTCGGTCTGTCCATATTCCAGGAACAGCTCGCCATCGTCGGCCCCCGCAAGTCCCCGCGCGAGCTCGCGGCGGACGGCTTCGCGGTCGAGATTGGCGCGGTCGAGCAGAGAAGTTGAGGCGGGATTTGTCATGCAGACTCCGAAAGTTGCTGTCGTCCCTGCGCAAGCAAAGGGACCCATAACCGCCGCCCGTCGTGATCAGGAAACAACCGCGGTGGCAACAACCCGCAGCCAGATCATCCCGCACCTCGATGGCCGGTGGTTAGGGGTCCCGGAGCGGGTCGCGTGGCCGGAACAACAACAAAGATAGGCACTCTGGCAGCAAATAGGGAGGGTCTGTGGCGTAAGGTTTCGTTCAACCCTACGGCAACTTGTCATAGCCCTCCGACAGCCCGTTCAGGCTGAGGGGAAAGCCGATGCCCTCCTCGGGGGTCTCGAAGATGATGAAGGTCGCGGTTTTGGCGCTCTTGAGCTGGCCGAGCAGCTTGTCGTCCATCATCACTTCCGCCACGCAGCCATTGGGCAGGCAGCGCACGAACCCGGCGCGGCCGACGTCCTGATTATCCAGCTTCAGGCCGAGGCCCGATGGCAGCAGCACGCCAAGCGGGGCGACTACGCGCATCAGCTTGCTTTTCTGGTCGGCGGTCTTCAGCACGATCACGGTCAAGCCCGCATTGGAGCGGTCTTCGGCCACCACGCTCTGAATCAGGGCACATTGCTCGCCTTGCGCACCCGGAGGCGTGTCGCAGCGGATCTGCCAATCGCCATGGACTGAGCGCACCGCGCCTTGCGCGTGGGCCGCCTGCGTCAGCGCGAACAGCAGGGCGATCGCGAGGAGGGCGCCCGCGAGGCGGAAAGATATTTCCGCGTATGCTGTGTCGCGGGCTATGGCTTGGGATGTCGCTTGCCGCTTGAAAAGCCGCATCCGGGTCGATCCTTCATCTGGCGGGCCCTGCCGACGGTGTTTTCCGCCTCTGACCGGCCACAAGGCTGAACTGGGTACTGAAATCTCGGCGCCTTGAAGGCATCCTTCGCGCCATCCCGGCCCGAAAGCACGGCTGCATCAGCCGAATCAGCGTGGCTCAGGGCGCGCCTCCTGTGGGTACATCGGGCAATCCGGCTGTCAAGCGCCGCCAGTGCTGGAAAAAGCGTCTTTTGCCTGATTTCTCGGAAAAAATCGGCATCCACGGGAGGGCGGCGGCCAGCGCGCTTTCTGCCACACTACTGCATTGCGAGAGCGTGAGAATTATGGTTTGAGAGGCTGGATTTGGACGCGTTCTAGCGATCTGGCCCCGGCAGTTCTAAGGTAATCCCAAAGTACTTCGGAAAGGCCGTTTGTCAGGAGGCGGATCGTGCCGCATTGGACGCCGTCCGGCGCCATGCTTTGGGGAACTTCTTTAGGGAGCGCAGGCGACATGAAGTTGTCGAAGATTGGCCATCGGTTGCTGGGTTTGACGGTGGCGGGCGCGGCACTTGCGGCCGGCGGAGTGGCTTTCGCAGAGCTGGGTCAGCCGAAGCCATGGGAAATGACCCTGCAGGAATCGGCATCGCCAGTGATGGACAACATCGTCTGGTTCCACAATTTCCTGCTCGTCATCATCACCCTCATCACGCTGTTCGTGCTGGTGCTGCTGGTGATGGTGGTCATGAAGTTCAACGCCCGGAGCAATCCGGTCCCCTCCAGGACAACCCACAACACGCTGATCGAAGTGGCCTGGACGCTGATCCCGGTGCTGATCCTTGTCGGAATCGCCGTGCCTTCGTTCCGCCTGCTGTTCAAGCAGCTCGATATTCCGAAAGCGGATTTGACCGTGAAGGCCACCGGCAAGCAGTGGTACTGGAGCTATGCCTATCCGGATAACGGCAAGTTCGAATTCGATTCTCTGCTGGCGCAGGACAAGCAGCCGCGGCTGCTCGGCGTCGACAACGAGATGGTGGTGCCGGTCAACAAGGTGATCCGCATCCAGACCACGGGCGCGGACGTGATCCACTCCTTCGCAGTCCCGGCCTTCGGCATCAAGATCGACTCGATCCCCGGCCGCCTCAACGAAACCTGGTTCACCGCCACCAAGACCGGCATGTTCTACGGCCAGTGCTCGGAACTGTGCGGCAAGGACCATGCCTTCATGCCGATCGCGGTGCGCGTGGTGAGCGAGCAGGAGTTCGCCGCCTGGGTCGAAACCGCAAAGAAGAAGTATGCGACCAACCCGGGCAACACCTATGCCTCGGCGGGCGCGGACACGGCCGCGCAATAGGCTGACGCGGCGTCAGGGACAAGGGCGACGGGACCGACACGGTCCCACAAGGGACTGCAAGGCAGGATTTAGGACGATGGCAACTTCCGCAGCGACACACGACGTACACGCCCACGATGATCATGCGCATCATCCGACCGGATGGCGCCGCTGGCTCTATTCGACCAACCACAAGGACATCGGCACGATGTACCTGGTGTTCGCGGTCATCGCCGGCTGCATCGGTGCGGCGATGTCGATCGCCATCCGCATCGAGCTGATGTATCCGGGCGTCCAGATCTTCCACGAGAGCCATACCTTCAACGTGTTCGTGACCTCGCACGGCCTGATCATGATCTTCTTCATGGTCATGCCCGCGATGATCGGCGGCTTCGGCAACTGGTTCGTGCCGCTGATGATCGGCGCGCCGGACATGGCGTTCCCGCGCATGAACAACATCTCGTTCTGGCTGCTGCCGGCCTCCTTCGCGCTGCTGCTGCTGTCGACCTTCGTCGAGGGCGAGCCGGGCGCCAACGGCGTCGGCGCGGGCTGGACGATGTACGCGCCGCTGTCCACCTCGGGCCATCCCGGGCCGGCGGTGGACTTCGCGATCCTGTCGCTGCACCTTGCAGGCGCATCCTCGATCCTCGGCGCCATCAACTTCATCACAACCATCTTCAACATGCGCGCGCCCGGCATGACGCTGCACAAGATGCCGCTGTTCGTGTGGTCGATCCTGGTAACGGTGTTCCTGCTGCTGCTGTCGCTGCCGGTTCTCGCCGGCGCCATCACCATGCTGCTCACCGACCGCAATTTCGGCACCACTTTCTTTGCCGCCGACGGCGGCGGCGACCCCGTGCTGTTCCAGCATCTGTTCTGGTTCTTCGGCCACCCCGAAGTGTACATCCTGATCCTGCCCGGCTTCGGCATGATCAGCCAGATCGTCTCCACTTTCTCGCGCAAGCCCGTGTTCGGCTATCTCGGCATGGCCTACGCCATGGTCGCGATCGGCGGCATCGGCTTCGTGGTGTGGGCGCACCACATGTACACGGTCGGCATGTCGTCGGCGACGCAGGCCTATTTCGTCGCAGCCACCATGGTGATCGCGGTGCCGACCGGCGTGAAGATCTTCTCCTGGATCGCCACGATGTGGGGCGGCTCGATCGAGTTCAGGACGCCGATGGTCTGGGCGATCGGCTTCATCTTCCTGTTCACCGTCGGCGGTGTCACCGGCGTCGTGCTGGCCAACGCCGGCGTCGATCGCGTGCTGCAGGATACCTATTACGTCGTGGCGCACTTCCACTACGTGCTGTCGCTCGGCGCGGTGTTCGCGATCTTTGCCGGCTGGTACTACTGGTTCCCGAAAATGTTCGGCTACATGTACAATGAGGCGATCGGCAAGCTGCACTTCTGGGTCATGTTCATCGGCGTCAACCTGGTGTTCTTCCCCCAGCACTTCCTGGGCCTGGCTGGCATGCCCCGCCGTTACGCTGACTATCCTGACGCGTTCCACGGCTGGAACCTCGTGGCGTCCTACGGCTCGTACATCTCCGGTCTTGCGGTGCTCGTGTTCCTGTACGGCATCTGGCAGATGTTCCGCGCCAAGGTTCCGGCCGGCAACAACCCGTGGGGTGAGGGCGCTACGACGCTCGAGTGGACGCTGCCGTCTCCCCCGCCGTACCACCACTTCGACGTGCTGCCGCGGATCAAGTGATCCAGTGAGTTCATCCTGCGTCGCGACGCGGGATGAACATGGGCATCCCGGCAAGGTCCGGGATGCTGTCGGTTGAAGAGAGCGCCGCCATCTGTGGCGGTGCCGGAGTAGAACTGATGAGCGACGTCGCCACGCGCGAACACGATCTTGCTGGGGCCGGTCTCGACGACGCCCCCTACCACGCGTCGGTTTCGGACTACGTGGCGCTTCTCAAGCCGCGGGTGATGTCGCTCGTCGTCTTCACCG
>JAEZEU010000568.1 GCA_023432885.1 Pseudomonadota bacterium
CGATCGATCGATGTCGGTGGCACCATCTTCAATCTGCTGCTCCTTGGATATGCGGTGCCCGCAGTGCTTGCGCTGCTGCTGTCTTACGCCGTGGCCGGCCATCGCCCGTCCGCGTATGCCAACACCATCGCGGGCGCCGCTCTCGTCCTTGCGATTGCCTATGTCGCGCTGGAGATCCGGCGGCTCTATCATGGCCCAGTGCTGGCGGAAGGTCCGACCACCGACGCCGAGCAATACACCTATTCGATCGCGTGGCTTGCCTTCGGCGTGGTGCTGCTGGGCGCCGGCATCATCTTCAACTCGCAGCGCGCACGCCTCGCCTCTGCCGCCGTGATCGCGCTGACGATCGGCAAGGCGTTCCTGATCGACATGTCGACGCTCACAGGCGTGTACCGCGCGCTATCCTTCATGGGCCTCGGTATCGTGCTGGTGGCGATCGGCTGGCTGTACCAGCGCATCCTGTTCCGGAGAGCGCCGGCGGCACCTGCCGCGGCCGCGGCGCAGGGAGAATAAAGCATGGCTGACCCGAAGGCGCGGGTCCGTACAGCCATGACTACTCCGGACGAGAAGTCCGATCAGTCGGTCGACTTGCGCAACTCCGGCGCGCTCTCGGGCTTGGCCTGTTCGCTCTTCGCCGTGGAGGTTTCCGTGCGCGATGCTTCGCCGGCCCGCGCCTCGCTCATTCGGTGCAGCGAGCGCGGCCGTGTGGACCGTGCGATCAGCATCTGATGGCCGCCGCCCTGATGACGGAAATCGCAATACGCAAAGCCCATGCCCGAGACCGAACCGCGGAAACTGCGCTCGTCCCGCTTGTCGAGATTGAAGCAGGGCTCGAACGGGATGCCCTTGATCGAGGCGCACACGCTCTGGCCACGGATCTGCAGGGTATTGCCTGGCAAGCGGACATGGCGGACCGGACCGGCGCCGGAGAACTGTACCGAGCCGGCTGCGCCGAGGTCGTCGAGAATGCGGCCGGCGCCGCGGGTGCCATCGAAACAGGTGAAGGCGAAGACCTTGCCGGCAACGAACCTGCGCGCCTCGTCCGCGGTCATCATCCCCGCGAGTGCGGGTGCGACCATCGCACCGGCAGTGACGGCGCCCAACACCAAACGCGCAAGCATTTTTAACTCCAACTTCACCTTCAGCGGCGGGGCGGAAGTCTCTTTACCCGCTGATTACCATACCAACCGTGGCGAGATTGAAGCAGGTTGGTTGGTAAAGTCTGAATATCCTTAGACTATTTTTACCACGATTCTGCCGCGGACCTGGCCGGCAAGGATTTTCGCGCCCTCCCCGATCACGTCACCTAGTCCGATTTCATGAGTGATTTCAGCCAGTTTTGTCCTGTCCAAGTCAGTGGCCAAGCGGCTCCAAGCGACCTTCCGCTGCTCGATCGGACACATCACGGAATCGATGCCGAGAAGGCACACCCCGCGCAAAATAAACGGCGCAACCGAGGATGGCAGATCCATTCCCGCGGCTAGGCCGCAGGCGGCGATGGCGCCGCCATACTTCGTCATCGAGAGCAGATTGGCGAGCGTGGTCGAACCGACGCTGTCGATGCCGCCGGCCCAGCGCTCCTTGGCCAGCGGCTTTGCGGGGCCCGAAAGCTCGTTGCGGTCAATCACCTCGGCTGCGCCGAGGCTCTTCAGATAGTCCGTTTCCGACATGCGTCCAGTCGAGGCGATGACGTGATAGCCGAGTTTCGAGAGCAGCGCGATCGCAACCGAGCCGACGCCGCCCGCCGCGCCCGTCACCACGACAGGGCCGCTCCTGGGCGAGAGGCCATGTTTCTCCAGCGCGAGCACCGACAGCATCGCCGTGTAACCGGCGGTACCGATCGCCATGGCGTCGCGTGCCGATATGCCGTCTGGCAAGCGCACCAGCCAGTCGCCCTTGACACGCGCCTTCTCGGCATAAGCGCCCAGATGGGTCTCGCCCATGCCCCAGCCGTTGCAGACGACCTTGTCGCCGGCCTTCCACTGCGGATGCGAGGATTGCTCGACGGTACCGGCGAAATCGATACCGGCGATCATCGGGAAGCGCCTCACCACCGGCGCCTTGCCGGTCAGCGCCAGGCCATCCTTGTAATTGAGAGTGGACCATTCGACGCGGACGGTAACATCGCCCTCCATCAGTTCGGCTTCATCGAACTGCGTCAGCGCCACGGTGGTGCCTTTTTCTGCCTTGTCGACCCGAATGGCTTTGAACGTTCCCACGGCTCTTCTCCAAAACTCGCGTTGTTTACCCGCGCCTGGCCGCTTGTCCCAGCTATCCACTATCCACGCCGTCGTTCGCAGCAACGACGGGGATACCAGGGACAAGCCCCGCATGACGAAAGTTATTTCCAGCGTTGTTTAGCGGATCACGCAGGTTGCGCAACCGCCCTCGGAACCGGCTTTTCCACGATCGGCAGGTTGATCAGCGCCGACAGCACGCCGAACAGGATCGAGAGCCACAAGACCCAGTTGTAGGAGCCGGTCTGCTCGAACACGACGCCGCCGAGCCAGACGCCGAGGAAGCCGCCGATCTGATGGCTGACGAAGGCAAAGCCATAGAGGGTGGCGAACCAGCGCGTGCCGAACATCAGGGCCACCAGCGCCGACGTCGGCGGCACCGTGGAGAGCCAGGTCAGGCCGCTGATGGCGCCGAAAGCGATCGCCGAGAAGGTCGTGATGGGAAACGAGATGAAGGCGAGGATCGAGAGCGCGCGAGTGAAATAGATCGCCGACAGGATATAGCGCTTGGGAATGTAGTTCTGCACGTAGCCGACACCGAGGGAGCCGATGATGTTGAAGAGGCCGATGGTGGCTATCACCCAACCGCCGGTCTGGGCGGGGATGCCGCGGTCGACGAGGTAGGCCGGTAGATGCACGGTGATGAAGCCGAGTTGGAAACCGCAGGTGAAGAAGCCGAGCACGAGGAGCACAAAGGAGCGATGGCCGAAGGCCTCCGCCAGCGCGGTCGTGAACGACTGATTGTCTGCGGACGGCGCGTCGCTCTTGGTCGCGGGCGGCGTCGAGATCGCCAGCGCCAGCGGCACGATCAGGAGCATCAACCCGGCAAACACCGTCAGCGCAGCCTGCCAGCCGAAATTGTCGATCAGCGCCACGCCAAAGGGCGCGAACAGAAACTGTCCGAACGATCCCGCCGCGGTGCCGGCGCCGAGCGCAATGCCGCGCCGCTCCGGCGGCAACAGCTTGCTAAAGGCCGACAGCACAAGATTGAATGAGGAGCCCGAAAGACCAAATCCGATCAACACGCCGGCGCCGATGTCGAGCGAGAGCGGCGTCGAGGAATAACGCATCAGCAACAGGCCACCGGCATAAAGCAGCGCGCCCACCGCGATGACACGGAAGACGCCAAAGCGATCGGCGATCGCGCCTGCAATCGGCTGGCCGAGGCCCCACAGCAAGTTCTGCAGCGCCAGGGCGAGACCAAAGACGTCGCGGCCCCAGGCGAATTCGCGAGCCATCGGCTGCACGAAGAAGCCGAGGCTCGAGCGCGGTCCGAAACTCAGGAGCGCGATCATGCAGCCGCAGATGATGATGACCAGCGGCGTCCGCCAGTTGCCGATCGTGCTGGCCGGACGTAGGTCATCTGCGGTCGCGGACATGGACACTCCCCTTGGTGTTGCTCTTGCGCTTCGCCCGCGCGAGTCAGCCTCGACACGTTGCGAGGAGTTAATGCATCGGCATGAAAATCCCCAGAGGCGCGGCATCCAAAAAGCGGCACGCATTGCAGAAATGCAAATTGGCCGGTCGGACACGACGATTTGTTCGAAACCGGGGCTGGCGCGCACCGCCCAGCGATGATAGGTTTTGCTCGAATAGAGAATAAAAGCGGACCGGCCCCATCGTGGCCGGATTTCTCAAACGCCTCATATGCTCAATTCGAGTATATGAAAGCTGCCCAGGAGGCGCACATGCCGATCACCGATCTCTACGGTCCCGAGGACCTCGGAAGCCTCGCTCCCCACCAGCCCCGGCCTGTCCTGCCTGTGAGCAGCCCCGCCGGCCGGGCGCGGGTGCTGCCGATGCCATCGCTGGAGTGGACTGACCAAGTCGAACGCGACACGGCCCACCTGTATGAGCGCGTAAAGCACGTGATCTCGCCGGTCGAGTGGCCATTGATGGCCCCGCACGTGAAGGCGATCAACGAGCTGAAGCGCGAACGCAACGCTGTCATCCTGGCGCACAACTACCAGACGCCGGAAATTTTCCACTGCGTCGCCGATATCGTCGGCGACTCGCTGCAGCTCGCCATCGAAGCCAGCAAGGTGAAGGCCGGCACCATCGTGCAATGCGGCGTGCACTTCATGGCCGAGACCTCAAAGATCCTCAGTCCCGAAAAGACAGTGCTGATCCCGGACTCCCGCGCCGGCTGCTCGCTCGCATCAAGCATCAGCGGCGCCGATGTGCGGCTGATGCGCCAGCGCTTCCCGGGGGTCCCCGTAGTCGCCTATGTCAACACCTCCGCCGACGTGAAGGCGGAGGTCGATATCTGCTGTACCTCGTCCAACGCGGTCGAGGTGGTGGAGAGCCTGGGTGCGCCTACCGTCATCTTTCTGCCGGATCAATACCTGGCGCGCTATGTCGCCTCGAAGACGAGCGTGAAGATCATCGCCTGGAAAGGCGCCTGCGAAGTGCACGAGCGCTTTACCGGCGATGAGCTGCGCGCCTATCGTGAGGCCGACCCATCCGTTCAGATCATCGCACATCCCGAATGCCCGCCTGATGTGCTCGCAGAAGCCGACTTCACCGGCTCTACTGCACACATGATCAAGTGGGTTCGCGACAAGCATCCGAAACGTCTGGTGATGATCACGGAATGCTCGATGGCGGACAACGTTCGCGCCGCGCTGCCCGACGTCGAGATGGTGCAGCCCTGCAATCTCTGCCCGCACATGAAGCGCATCACGCTTGCGAAGATTCTGGAGTGCCTTGTCTACCTGCGCGAGGAGGTCACGATCGATCCGGCGATCGCGCAACACGCGCGGCGCTCGGTCGAGCGGATGATCAATCTGAAGAACTGAAGGAGAGCGAACATGGCAACCGCCGACCTCCTTGGCAGCGACGTCGTTATCGTCGGCGCAGGCCTTGCCGGATTGTTCTGCGCCCTGAAGCTGGCGCCGCGGCCGGTGACGGTGATTTCCGCGGCTCCGCTCGGCCAGGGCGCGTCGAGCGCCTGGGCGCAAGGCGGCATTGCCGCAGCGGTCGCCGAGGGTGACAGCCCGGAAGCACATGCCGCCGACACGATCGCGGCAGGGGCCGGGCTGGTCGACGAGCGCGTCGCGCTCGACCTGGCGCGCGAGGCAGCCGCACGGATCGACGATCTGCTGCGCTATGGTGTGCCATTCGACCGCGACCTCGAAGGCCGCCTCGCGGTCGGCCGCGAGGCCGCGCATTCCGCGCGCCGCATCGTGCATGTGCGCGGCGACATGGCGGGCGCGGCGATCATCGCAGCCCTCACCGAAGCGGTGCGGAGAACGCCGTCGATCCGCGTGATCGAGGGCTTTGTCGCGGAAAATCTGCTGGCTGAAAACGGTGCAGTTAAGGGCTTGCAAATCCGCGATGCACAGGACCCGCTCGCCGCGCCCATCGTCGTCGGCTCGCGGACGATCGTGCTCGCGACCGGCGGCATCGGCCATCTTTATGCCGTAACGACCAATCCGGCGGAAGCAAGCGGCCTCGGTCTTGCGATTGCTGCGCGCGCCGGCGCCGTCATCGCCGATCCCGAATTCGTCCAGTTTCATCCTACGGCGATCATGGTGGGACGCGATCCTGCGCCGCTCGCCACCGAAGCGCTGCGGGGCGAAGGTGCGATCCTCGTCAACGAGGGCGGCGAACGCTTCATGACGAGGCTCCACCCGCTGGCGGAGCTCGCGCCGCGCGATATCGTCGCGCGCGGCGTGTTTGCCGAGATCACGGCTGGCCGCGGCGCATTCCTCGACGCGCGCAAGGCTCCCGGTACGCTTTTTGCGGAGAGATTTCCGACGGTCTACGCAAGCTGCACCCAGGCCGGCATCGATCCTGCGACGCAGCCGATTCCGGTTGCGCCGGCTGCGCATTACCACATGGGCGGCGTCGCCGTCGATCGTAGCGGCCGCACCTCGCTGAAGGGGCTATGGGCCGGCGGCGAAGTGTCCTCGACTGGCGCGCATGGCGCAAATCGCCTCGCCTCCAACTCGCTGCTGGAGGCCGCCGTCTATGCCGCACGCATCGCGGAAGACATCAACGGCCACGACATCGTGCGACCGGCACGGCTGCCGGCCGTTGTGATCGCAGGACAAAACGGAGACATGCCGCGGCACGTCCAATCAAGCCTGCGCAATATGATGACTTCGCATGTCGGGGTAGTCAGGGACGAAAAGCATCTGGCCAAGGCGATCCGCCTGTTCGCCGATGTCGAGCGCAATACCGGCAGCATCGCGCTGCGCAACATGGCGACCACTGCGCTGCTGGTCGCGGCCTCTGCCTGGTCGCGTCACGAGAGTCGCGGCGCGCACTGCCGAGCCGATCACCCGGCGGAGGTCCCTGCCCTCGCCCGTCGCACCATGACGACGCTCGCCGACGCCCGGCAGGTTGCGAGCTTGCTCGCCGATCGGGCGCCTGTGCGCGTCGGCGAACCGGAAACCGTTTGAATGAAAGCCATGACCGTGCCTGCTTCCCTGCTACATCCCGACGCCTTTCTCTCTCCGCTCGCGATCGACGAGGCCGTTGCACACGCCCTCAGCGAAGATCTGGGTCGGGCCGGCGACGTCACCTCGATCGCAACCATTCCGGCACAGACGACCGCCAATGCCGTCATGGTCGCAAGGCAGCCCGGCGTGATCGCCGGCTTGCCGCTGGCGGTGGCAACCCTGCAGAAACTTGCGCCCGGCATCCGCGTCGAGGCGCACGCGCGCGACGGCAGCACTGCCGCCGCCGGGCAGAAGCTCCTGACCATTGCAGGTCCGGCGCGTGCCGTCTTGTCGGCGGAGCGTACGGCGCTGAACTTCGTCGGCCGGCTCTCCGGCGTAGCCACCCTCACCGCCGACTATGTGAAACGCACCGAAGGGACGACGACACGGATCTGCTGCACCCGGAAAACGACGCCGGGCCTGCGGGCGCTGGAAAAATACGCCGTGCGCTGCGGCGGCGGCTTCAACCACCGCTTCGGCCTCGACGACGCCATCCTGATCAAGGACAACCACATTGCGGTGGCCGGCGGCGTCCGCGCGGTGCTGGAGCGTGCGCGCTCCCATGCCGGACACCTCGTCAGCGTCGAGATCGAGGTCGACACGCTCGATCAGCTCCGCGAAGTGCTCGATACGGGCTTGGCCGACGTGGTGATGCTCGACAACATGGACATCGCGACACTGAAACAGGCCGTCGCGATCGCCAACGGCCGGGTCGTCCTGGAAGCATCCGGCGGCGTCACGCTGAAGTCGATCGCCGCAATCGCGGGCACCGGGGTCGACTACATCTCGTCGGGTGCGATTACGCACTCGGCTCCAAACTTCGACGTGGCGATCGACATTGACGCATGATCGAAGCCAAGCGACGGCCGGTGGCTAGCGTCGCGAGCGCTTCAGCTCGGCTTCGCTCTTGGCCTCCTCGGCAAGCCTGGCCGAGATCGCCGCGGTTTCCGTCGGATTGCCCCAGCTCGGCGCGTCGCTGCCGTCGCCCCATTTTCGCGGCCGGTAGAAAGTGTGGACGCCGAACTTCCAGTTTCGTTTCATCTCGCTGACCCAGGACGGCCGCACCCAATAGGCGTGGTAATGCGTGGAGCGGTCGACCTCCGGCAGCCATAGCCGCCCGTCGAGTATCGCCTTCGCAATCTTCTGGGCGCGATCCCACATGTCGGGCTCGCGGATCACATCTGGATTGTTGTCGCAGGCAAAGGTGAACTGGCAGGCCAGATGGCGGTGCTTGTTCTGATAAACTACGCCGCACACCGTTTCAGGATACTTGCCGGAGAAGGCGCGGTTCAGGATAACCTGTGCCACGGCGATCTGGCCGCGCACTGCCTCGCCGCGGGCCTCGAAGTAGACCGCTTCGGCCAGGCATTTCTCCGACTTGGTGCGCGATTTCTCGTCGAACAGGCCGAGTCGCTCGGCCGGCGTCTTGGCCCGCTGGTTGTCGGCGTTGACCTCGCCCTTCGGCGCCAAGCTGATACCCTCGCCGATCTTGACGGGCGCGTCGGCATCGACCGGCAGCGAGGCCATCATCTTCATGTCGGGATCGGCAATCGCATCCGGCATCACGATGGTCGGCTCTTCGCCCGGCTGCCAGCGTTCGAGGCTGCCGGCAGTGCCGAGGGAGCTGCCGAAGAACAGCGTCGAGGTTTTCACCGAAAAGCTGTCGCGTGGCGCCGCTTCCAGCGCGGCAGGCACCTCGCCACTGCGCTTCGCTGCTTCGAGCGGGGTTGCTTCCGGCGCCGTAGACACATCGTATTGCTTGAGCGGCGGCGCATTGAGCGCTTCCTGCAGCTCCGGATCGAGCGGCGCCTGCCCGGCCTGCGGCGGCAGGCTTGCAGTCTTCGCGCCCATCACGGAGGAATTGGACGTCGCGGGATCCTCAGGCCTTGGCTCGGCGGGCGAGAGGGCATCGGCGGGCACCGGCGGACGTACAACGAGACGGTCGCCCTTCAGGGTGCGGTCAACCTTGGGAAAATCGGAGGCCTGGTAGCGGGCTGGCGGCACCACAAGCGGATTGCTGCGCGTGACCGAACCGGTGATGTCGCGGGCGTCGAGGCTCGCCAGATGATAGCTCGGCATCCGCGGCGAGGAAGTTCCGATCGGGCGGCCGAAGCTGTAGGTGGCAAGCTGGACGTTGGCGGCGGCGGAAGACACCCGTTTTTGCCAGCGCTCGGCGGCTCCCGACTGGCGGGCCAGCAGCGAGCCAATGTCCTGATAGCCGGCTTCCGTCGGCATCAGCGAGAAGATGCAAAGTCCGAGCACGAAGGACGCAAGAATACGCACGTCCTTCGGCCGGGTACGCAACCCACACATGATACGCTCACGCAACGCTTACTCGGCACACAGTCGACGTGCAGTACATCCGTGCAATTCGACCGAAATCGTTCGTAGCGAATTTAGGTTGCCGCGGAGTTAATCGGCGTGGCGCCGATGATACAGGCAAGTCATCGCGGCTTTTCCGGAACACGCATCAAGCAGGCTGGTAAATGCGCCCTCTACGAAACTGGTAAACATCCGGTCAACGGAAGCGATATCGAACGACGCAAGTGTCTTTACGTGCGCGACAAATGGAAATGCCCCGCGATGGACACGGGGCATTCCAGATGTGCGGTCGAAAGTTGGTTGAGAATGTGGCCTAGGCCTGGCTCGCGACCTGTTTGCCGAGCGCGGCTTGCGCTGCGGCAAGACGTGCGATCGGCACGCGATAAGGCGAGCACGAGACGTAGTTGAGTCCGATCTGGTGGCAGAACGCCACCGATGCCGGATCGCCGCCATGCTCACCGCAGATGCCGACCTTCAGGTTCGGCCGGGTCTTGCGCCCGCGCTGCACGCCGATCTTGACGAGTTCGCCGACGCCGTCGCGATCGACCGAGATGAAGGGGTCGATCTCGAGAATGCCCTTGGCGACATAGGTTGACAGGAAGCTCGCAGCGTCGTCCCGGCTGATGCCGTAGGTGGTTTGCGTCAGATCGTTGGTGCCGAAGGAGAAGAATTCGGCGGTCTGCGCGATGTCACCGGCCATCAGGCACGCGCGCGGCAGTTCGATCATGGTGCCGACCTGGTAGCTGAGCTTGACGCCGGTCTCCTTGGACACCGCCGCGGCCGTGGCGTCGATGCGCGCCTTGACCAGGTCGAATTCCGCCTTGGTCGCAATCAGCGGCACCATCACCTCCAGGCCGACCGGCTTGCCGGTGCGCTTGCCCGCCTCGACTGCGGCCTCGAAGATCGCGCGCGCCTGCATCTCGGCGATTTCCGGATAGGCGATCGCAATGCGGCAGCCGCGGAAGCCGAGCATCGGGTTGAACTCGGCGAGATCGCGGGCGCGGTCGGCGAGCTTGCGCGGATCGGTGTTCATCGCGCGCGCCACTTCCTCGACCTCGGCCTGCGTGTGCGGCAGGAACTCATGCAGCGGCGGATCGAGCAAGCGGATCGTGACGGGCAGGCCCTTCATGATCTCGAACAGCTCGACGAAGTCGGCGCGCTGCATCGGCAGCAGCTTCGACAGCGCCGCACGGCGCGTCTGCTCGTCCTCGGCGAGGATCATCTCGCGCACCGTGCGGATACGCGTCTCCTCGAAGAACATGTGCTCGGTTCGGCAGAGGCCGATGCCCTCGGCACCGAACTTGATCGCAGTGCGCGCGTCGTCAGGCGTGTCACCGTTGACGCGGACGCCGATCTTGCGGACTTCATCCGCCCAGCCCATCAGCGTGCCGAACTCGCCAGACAGTTCCGGCTCGATCATCGGCATGCGGCCGGCCAGCACCTGGCCGACCGTGCCGTCGATGGTGATGACGTCGCCCGCCTTGAAGGTGCGCTGACCGATGCTCATCGTGCCACGGCCGTAGTCGACGCGAATCGCGCCACAGCCGGAAACGCATGGCTTGCCCATGCCGCGCGCCACCACGGCCGCGTGCGAAGTCATGCCGCCGCGGGTGGTCAGGATGCCCTCGGCGGCGTGCATGCCGTGAATGTCTTCCGGGCTGGTTTCGACGCGGACCAGAATGACCTTGCGGCCGTCGGCCTGAAGTTTCGCAGCTTCGTCCGAGGAGAACACGATCTCGCCGGACGCGGCGCCCGGCGAAGCCGGCAATCCGGTGGCGATCACATCGCGCTTGGCGTCGGGATCGATTGTCGGGTGCAGCAACTGGTCGAGCGAGGCAGGCTCGATACGGGTGACTGCGTCCTTCTTCGAGATCAGGCCCTCATTGGCGAGCTCGACCGCGATGCGCAGTGCGGCCTTGGCGGTGCGCTTGCCGCTGCGAGTCTGCAGCATCCAGAGCTTGCCGCGTTCGACCGTGAACTCCATGTCCTGCATGTCGCGGTAATGCTTCTCCAGCATCGTGTAGATGCGGGTCAGCTCCTTGAAGGCATCCGGCATCGCCGTTTCCATCGAGGCCTTGTCGGAACCGGATTCCTTGCGCGCATCCTCGGTGATGTCCTGCGGCGTGCGGATGCCGGCAACGACGTCCTCGCCCTGCGCGTTGATCAGGAATTCGCCATAGAGCTTGCTTTCGCCGGTCGAGGGGTTGCGCGTGAAGGCGACGCCCGTCGCCGAGGTGTCGCCCATATTGCCGAACACCATGGCCTGCACGTTCACCGCAGTGCCCCAGGATTCCGGAATGTCATGCAGCTTGCGATAGGTCACCGCGCGCGCATTCATCCAGGATGAAAACACGGCGCCGATCGCGCCCCACAGCTGGGCATGCGGATCCTGCGGGAAATCGGCGCCGGTCTCGCGCGCCACCGCTTCCTTGTAGCGGCCGACCAGCTCGACCCAGTCTTCTGCGGTGAGGTCGGTGTCGAGCGAGTAGCCCTGGCTGTCCTTGAAAGTGTCGAGGATGTCCTCGAAGTGATGATGCTCGAAGCCGAGCACCACGTCCGAATACATGGTGATGAAGCGGCGATAGCTGTCATAGGCGAAGCGCCGGTCGCCGGAGAGTTCGGCGAGCGCCTCCACCGTCTGGTCGTTGAGGCCGAGATTGAGCACGGTGTCCATCATGCCCGGCATCGACGCGCGGGCGCCCGAGCGCACCGAAACCAGCAGCGGATTCCTGGAATCGCCGAATGCCTTGCCCGTGAGCTTGCCGACATAGTCGAGCGCTTTCTCGACCTGCGCCTTCAATTCCTTGGGGTAGGTTTTGCCGTGCGCGTAGAAATAGGTGCACACCGAGGTCGGGATGGTGAAGCCGGGTGGCACCGGCAGGCCGAGATTGGCCATTTCGGCAAGGTTGGCGCCCTTGCCGCCGAGCAGGTCCTTCAGCCCGGCTTTGCCTTCGGCCTTGCCGTCGCCGAACGTAAAGACCCACTTGCCGGCCTTCGCCGCCGACGCTTCCGACTTGGCAGCCGGCTTTGCCGCGACCCTGGCTGGCGGCTTCTTCAAGGCCTTTCGCGCGGTTCCTGCCGACGTCTTGCGGGCCGGTGAGGAGGGCTTTGATTTTGCTGCTATTTTCTTGGACTTCGCGACGGCTTTGGCCATGGCCTACAGAATCCGAAAAGAGGGAGGAATTTGCGCGCCTTACACCATTTTGGCGGGTTCCGCGCAAGCCGCGCGGCGCATTTCGAGGGTTACATATACCGACGGCGTTACAGCCGCAGCCACTTGAAAACGCCGAGACCCTGCAAACCGACGAAGATGAGGTAGATGGCGACAATGAAATTCAGAAAACGCGGCATCACCAGAATGAGGATGCCCGCGAGCAGGGCCACGATGGCAGGAAGGTGCGCGGCAGTGATGACCATTGCAGTTTCTCCGGCATTTGGGGAATCGGACTGAGGTGCGGAACTTAGCGGCTGACGCAGCGACGGAACAGGAGACGCGCATCGTCGCCCACCAGTTCCGTACAAGCCCCACGAAAATTGCCCGAAAATGCCGCGTATGCGGCAGTCGATACCCGGAACAATGCCGAGCGCGAGGCATTGGCCCGCGGCACAACGCTTTCAACTGAAGGAGTGAGGCCATGCGAAACATGCTTCTTGCGGCGGTCGCCATCGCCGGCGCGCTCGGCGCACCGATCGCCGCACAGGCACAAGGCACGGTCGGCGTCGTCGGCGGCAATACGGTTGTCGTCGAGCCGGGTGGTGGGATCATTGCCGAACAGCGGCCCGCCTTCCGCGAATATGTGGTGGGCCAGAGTGTGCCGGCCTTCACGATTCCGGATCGCGTCGTTGTCGGCGCGGTGCTGCCCGAAGTCGGCGTAACCTATTATGACGTGCCGCAGCGTTTCGGCAGCACGCCGTTCCGCTACACCGTGGTGAACGGATCGACCGTGCTGGTCGAGCCACGCAGTCGCCGTATCGTTCAGGTGATCGATTAAGCCGCAAGCACCTGAACGAAGGGCCCGGATGACGC
>JAEZEU010000595.1 GCA_023432885.1 Pseudomonadota bacterium
TACATCCTGAAGGCCGACAAGACCGGCAAGGTGCTCGCGGTGTTCGAGACCATGGCGGGCGGCAAGCCGGTGCGCTCACCCGACCACTGGTCGGTGCAGTCGCCCGGGGCGCCCGGCGCGAGCTACACCACCGTCAACCTGCGCCGCTCCAAGGGCTATGAGGGCTTTGCCGCTTCGAAGGACGGCAAGTTCCTGTACGGCCTGCTCGAAGGCCCCTTGTGGGACATCGAGAAAAAGGACTGGGAGAAGGTCGACGGCAAGGAAGCCGCGCGCATTCTCGAGTTCGACGTCGCCGCCGAAAGCTTCACCGGCCGCTACTGGACTTACGTGTTCGAGCAGAACGGCAACGCGATCGGAGACTTCAACATGATCGATGCCTCAAACGGCCTGATCATCGAGCGCGACAACGGCGAAGGCACCGCCGACAAGGCCTGTCCGCAGGGGCAGCGCGGCGAGAACTGCTTCCCCGACCTCGCTAAATTCAAGCGCGTCTACAAGATCGAACTTTCCGAGGCCAATGTAGGCAAGCCCGTGCGCAAGATCGCCTATATCGATCTGATGAAGATCAGGGACCCCGAGAAGAAGGCGAAGAAGCCTCTCAATGACGGCGTGCTCGCCTTCCCCTTCTTCACGATCGAGAACGTCGACCGCGTTGATGACACTCACATCATCGTCGGCAACGACAACAACCTGCCCTTCTCCTCCAGCCGCGATCCAAACAAGGCCGACGATAACGAATTCGTGCTGCTGGAAGTCGCGGAGTTCCTGAAGGCGAAGTGAGTGAGAGGCCCAGGCCTCGTCTCTTCCAAGGACGTCATCGCCCGGCTTGCCCGGGCGATCCAGTACTCCAGCGACGTCGGCGCTCGACCGACAGGCCTCGGCCTACTGGATGCCCCGCCTTCGCGGGGCATGACCAGGAAGCGATAAAAAAGCAGCGCGGCCCAGGCCGCGCTGCTGATGACGTTTCGCTTCGAAGCTGAAGCTTACTGATAGATCTCGAACAGGCCTGCGCCGCCCTGGCCGCCGCCGATGCACATCGTGACGACGCCCCACTTCGCCTTGCGCCGGCGGCCTTCCTGCAGGATGTGGCCGGTCAGACGCGCGCCGGTCATGCCGAACGGATGGCCGATCGCGATCGAGCCGCCGTTGACGTTATACTTCTCGGGATCGATGCCGAGCTGGTCACGGCAATAGAGGCACTGGCTGGCGAAGGCCTCGTTGAGCTCCCAGATGTCGATGTCGTCGACCTTGAGGCCGTGACGCTTCAGAAGCTTCGGCACGGCGAAGACGGGGCCGATGCCCATCTCGTCCGGCTCGCAGCCGGCGGTCGCCCAGGCGACGAAGCGGCCCATCGGGTTGAGACCGCGCTTCTCGGCATCCTTGGCTTCCATCAGCACGACCGCGGCGGCGCCGTCGGAGAGCTGGCTGGCATTGCCGGCGGTGATGTACTTGCCCGGACCCTTGACCGGCTCGAGCTTGGCGAGACCTTCCAGCGTCGTGTCGGGACGATTGCACTCGTCGCGGTCGACGACGTAGTCGACGATGCTCTCGGCCTTGGTCGCCTTGTCGACCACTTTCATCTTGGTCTTCATCGGGACGATCTCGTCCTTGAACTTGTTGGCCTGCTGGGCTGCGGCCATGCGGCGCTGCGACTCGAGCGAATACTCGTCCTGGTACTCGCGGCTGAGCTTGTAGCGCTCGGCGACGATATCGGCGGTGTCGATCATCGCCATGAAGATGTCGGGCGCGACATTCAGAAGTTCAGGATCGATCGACTCTTTCGGCGTGCCGCCGCCGGGAATCGAAATGCTTTCGACCCCGCCGGCGACGATGCAGTCGGCGCCGTCGGAGCGGATCGAGTTGGCGGCCATCGCGATGGTCTGCAGGCCCGACGAGCAGAAGCGATTGACCGACACGCCGGCGGTCGTCTTCGGCAGGCCCGCGAGCAGCGCGGCCTGACGGCCGATGTTCGGCGCGCCATGAGCGCAATTGCCGAGATAGCAGTCCTCGACATAGTCCTTGGCAACGCCCGCTTTTTCGACGGCGTGCTTGATCGCGTGCGCGGCCAGCGACATCGGCGGCGTGATGTTGAACCCGCCGCGCCCGGATTTGGCCAGGCCCGTGCGAGCATAGGAAACGATTACGGCTTCACGCATTTTTTTCTCCCTTTAGCTGGCCGGTTCGCCGCTCATATCGTACGAATTTCTTACCGCTGGCAACAAAAATACCGACCGTGGAGGCGGCTCGCGAGCGGAATCTTCCGCTTGGAAATCGTGGGTTTCACCGAGCGGTATTTTCGGCGACGGACCGGCGCCGACATTCCGCAGGGCGAAACTGTCGCAGCGACGCGCCCGCTCAGGCGCAGCGCCGTTGGCTCAACACGCGGCGCAGCAGTTCGGCCGCGTTGCGCGCTCCGACCTTGCGCATGATGCTGGCGCGATAGCCTTCTATGGTCCGCGAGCTCAGGCCAAGCTTGCGCGCGGCTTCCTTGTTGGTCTCGCCGGCCGCGATCCGCGCCAGCACCTCGCGTTCCCGGCGAGTGAAGGGCTCGCAGCCCGGCACATGCATCGCGATGTCGGAAAGCCCGTCGTCGCCGGCCTGCGCGAGTTCCTCGATCGCCGCTTCTACCCGCTCGACCACATCGGCGCCATTCAGCGGCTTCTCGATGAAATCGGCCGCGCCGCTTCGCACTGCTTTCACCGCCGTTGCGATATCACCATTGGCCGAGGTGACAAAGATCGGCGCGGCACATTTTTCCTCGCCGAGCTTCTTGACGAGGTCGATCCCGCTGCGGTCAGGCATTTTCACCTCGAGAAAGATACAGGCGGGGATTCTGGAACGCAGTTGCGCAAGCAGCGCGGCTCCGTCGGCGAAGCACGCCACCTCGTAACCCGCGGCCGCGAACACGCGCGACAACACTTCGCGAGTCACGAGATCATCGTCGACCACAAAGATTTCACCCCGGGAAGTCGCGTTCCACGGCATCGTCGTCACCTCGGCAATCGATTTTCTAATTGCGGAACCGGCGGTGCCTTGCAGCCAAAAAGGGCGCGGGCAGTGACGCGGGCACGGCTTGAAAGAATGCCGCGCGACGATTCCTGTGCGGTACTTAGCGCCCTGGTTCCCTTGCCATTTTACATTTCGGGACATATGTTTTACATTCTGGGACAGGGTAGCGCATAGCCGCATGAGTGATTTGGTACGCAGCGCGGCTCTCGCGCATTACCCGGAGGTCGCCCGATCCGTGGGCATCGACCACCGGGCGATGATGCGCAAGGTCCGCCTGCCCCTGGAGAGTCTGGAGCGGCCGGACCTGCGCATTGCGGTGGCCAGCCTGCGACGACTGCTTGAGGCCTCGGCGGCGGCATCAGGCGTGGAGGAGTTCGGCTTGCTGATGGCCGAACGCGACGCTTTAGCTAATCTCGGCCCGGTTGCGCTTGTCGTGCGCGAACAGGCGACGATCGGGGATGCGCTGAAGTCGCTCGCCCGCTTCATCCATATCCACCACGAAGGCATGCGGCTGCTCATCGAGCCGCTCGGTGATGTCGTTTACCTGACCATTCGACTGCTTGGAGGCCCGCGCGCTCCACGCCAATCGTCCGAAATGGCGCTCGGCAGCCTGCACCGCATTATCCGGGCGCTTGCCGGCGAGGACTGGCAACCGCTCGAGGCCCAGCTGACCCATCCGCCGCCGCGCAACCGCAGATACTATCGCAGCTTCTTCGGTTGCCCGATCGTGTTCAGTTCGGAGAGCGACGCTCTCCTGATTTCGAGGCACGATCTCGATAGGCCGATCCCAAGTGCTCATCCGCTGATCGCGAGGTATCTCCAGAAGCGTGTCGAGGCGATCGAGGTACGGCCGAGGCAATGGGACGCGCAGGTTGCCGAGGTCGTGCGGGCGCTGCTCGCGGACGGCAACTGCTCGGTGGAGCGCGTCGGCGAGCACTTTGGCGTCACCCGGCGCACCATCCACCGCCACCTTGCCGACTGCGGCACCAGCTTCTCCGAAATCCTCGATGCCGAGCGCGCCGACCTCGCTCTGCGCCTGATCGAGGACCGCAACCGGCCGCTCACGGCGGTTGCGGAAATGCTCGGCTTTTCGGCGCAGAGCGCAATGGCGCGCTGGTTCAAGGGTCGTTTCGGCCGCAGCATCACCGAATGGCGCAGCGATGCGCGCGAGCAGGCGCTCGCGGCCATCCGGCGCTGGTAAGCATCAGCCGGAAGGCATCATCACCACCCCCTTGTCCTTCGGCCACTTCACGCGCCAGGCAAAGCCGATGTCCTTGACTTCCCCAGCCCTGGCCTCGAACGCCCATTCCAGCACGCCGCGCCGGTCGCGCAGGTTGGTGGTGGTCGGCGGCGTGCTCGAAGGCAGCATCTCGACCACGATCTCCTCGTTCTCGCTGACCGGCAGATGGTCTTCGATCGCGATCCTGATCGGGAACTCGTGGCCGTTACGCACGGTGGTCTTAAAGGCGCGCTCATCGGTCTTCGACGTTGTCACGAGCAAGCCGGCAGAGCCCTCGTTGCGCTTGAGTACGGTGCGCTCGATCTTGACCCTGTCGTCGGCACCGAAACCGAGCCGCACCGTCTCGTCCTTGCCCGCAGCTGCCATCTGGCTGCGGCCGACGAAGGCGCCGTCACGATAGATCGAGACCCGGCCGGGCAACAGCGGCGCCTCCTCGGCCTGCCTGAAGCTCGCTTCAAGGAAGGCGGTCGGGTCCACGACCGGCACGGAACGAACGAGAAGATCGGGTGCAATCGTCGCCGTTGAGATGCGCAGGCCTTTCGCGCCGTCGGCGGCACCGATGCTGACGCGGCCGGGAATCTTGAATGCGACCTGGAAGCCGTTGGCCTCCACCGCAGCCTCCTGCTCCTCGGCCCGCTCGCGCTTCGCAACCTGTGGCGGCGCAGCCATTACGCCGCGCTCGCCGTAGGCCATGTCAGAAGCGCTCCTTGGCTGCGCCAGCGGACGCGGCGGTTGCGGATATTGCACGATCAGTGACTTCAGCTCCGGCGCATTGCCGCCGCGCGTCGTGCGCATGGTCGAAACGCGCAGCGTGACGTTCGGCCAGTCCTCGCCAGTGGTCTGGACGATTTCGGCGCGGCGCACCAGTTCCAGCGCGGGCTTGCGGTCCTTGGCGCCGGTGTCGAGCCGGGCATCGTATAGCGGGGCCCAGCGCGCATTGCGTACCGCGTAGGTCACCCGCAGTGTCGCCCTGGTCGGCGCTTGACTCGCCAGATCGATTCGGACCTCCAGCTTCGCCGGCGGCTTGGCCGCACGATCGGACTCCAGCCGCGCGATCTCGCGGTCGATCTCGCGCTGCTTGCGCTGGGCTTCGCGGATCGCGGTGTCGGCGGTGGCGACTTCTTCGGAAACGGCAGCAAACGCCGCGCGCCACTCGGCAAGCGGGCGCGCCTCGCCCTTCTCGCCAAGCCCGGCGGGCGCGGCTTCGGCAAACCGCTCGGCAAATTTACGGCGAGCCTCTGCGGCTGCAATCGCACCCTGCCAGTTGGTGCGCTCGTCCTTCAGCGCCTCGATGCGCTTGTCGATTTCAGAAAGGTTGGCAGGCGGCACCGGACGTGGCGGCCGCGTGTCGATCGCGCCGATGGTCAGCTTCGCGTCCGATTCCCCCTCGACGCGCAACGAGCCAGCATCCAGCGCCAGCGGGAAGTCCCTTGCCACCAGAGTATTGTCGCCGGCGGGAAGCTCGAGCGTAATCACGCGCGTGACGCTTGCGCCATCGGGATAGACGGTGACCGCATCCACCGCCGAGGTGACGTCAAGATCCGCCGCCCCCGCCGGCGCGACCGCCAGTGCGGTCAGCAACGCCAGACCGGTCGTAGCAAGGTGATTTGCAATCGTCCGCATTGAATACCTCCCAAATGCGCGCGCCAAAGCGGGCGCCGAAATAGCGCCCCTGCCCTGAGACGCGGCCGGGAAGGAACCGGTTCGATTGCGGTGTCGGGTGTGGCGCCGCCGCGGCAGAGCCGCGGCGGACGCGGGCGGCGCCTCTACTAGAACGCCAGCGCCTTGGCCTGCTTGACCTGAGGCAGTTTCTGCACCTTGTCCAACACTGCCGGCGGCACCGGGCCGTCGATCTCGACCAGCGCGATGGCATCGCCGCCCTGCTTGACGCGGCCGAGATGGAAGGTCGCTATGTTCAGCTTGGCATCGCCGAGCAGACCGGCGAATGCGCCGATGAAGCCTGGCTTGTCCTCGTTGGTGACGTAGATCATCGACTTGCCGAACTCGGCGTCGATCCGGATGCCCTTGATGTCGACCAGCCGCGGCTTGCCGTCATGGTAGACGGTACCTGCCACCGAACGCTCCTGCCGCTCGGTGGTGACGGTGACGGTGATCAGGCTTTCATAGTCGCTCTGGGCGGCGCGCACCACTTCGTCAACGACCATGCCGCGCTCCTTGGCGACGACAGGCGCGGAAACCACGTTGACCTCGCCCAGCATCGGCCGCAACAGGCCGGACAGCACCGCCGAGGTGATCGCCTTGATCTTCATCTCGGCGACCTGGCCTTCATAGGTGATCCCGACCTTGAGAATGCCGGTCTCGGTGAGCTGGCCGGCGAAGGAGCCGAGCTTTTCGGCAAGCTCGATGAACGGACGCAGTTTCGGCGCTTCTTCCGCAGTAATGGAAGGGAAGTTGACCGCGTTGGAGATCGCGCCGGTCAGCAGATAGTCCGACATTTGTTCGGCGACCTGCAGCGCGACGTTCTCCTGCGCTTCCGTGGTGGAGGCGCCGAGATGCGGCGTGCAGATCACGTTGGGATGGCCGAACAGCACGTTCGAGGTCGCCGGCTCTTCGACGAATACGTCGAAGGCCGCGCCCGCGACATGCTTGGAGTTGAGCGCATCGACCAGCGCCTGCTCGTCGACCAGCCCGCCGCGGGCACAGTTGATGATGCGCACGCCCTTCTTCATCTTGGCGATCGCCGCCGCATCGATGATGTTCCTGGTCTTCTCGGTCAGCGGCGTGTGCAGGGTGATGAAATCGGCGCGTCTGAGCAGTTCGTCAAGTTCGACCTTCTCAACGCCGATGTCCTTGGCCCGCTCCGGGGAGAGGAAGGGATCGAAGGCGATCACCTTCATCTTCAGGCCCTGCGCGCGGTCGGCGACGATCGAGCCGATATTGCCGGCTCCGATCACGCCCAGCACCTTGCCGGTGATCTCGACGCCCATGAAGCGGTTCTTCTCCCACTTGCCGGCCTGGGTCGAGGCATCGGCCTGCGGGATTTCGCGCGCCAGCGCCAGCATCAGGGTAATGGCATGCTCGGCGGTCGTGATTGAATTGCCGAACGGCGTGTTCATTACGATGATGCCCTTGGCGGTCGCAGCCGGAATCTCGACGTTGTCGACGCCGATGCCGGCACGGCCGATCACCTTGAGCCTGGTGGCCTTGGCAATGATCTTCGCAGTCGCCTTCGTGGCCGAGCGGATGGCAAGGCCGTCATAGTTGCCGACGATCTCGGCAAGCTTGTCCTTGTCCTTGCCGAGAGTGGGCTGGAAGTCGACCTCGATGCCGCGATCCTTGAAGATCTGGACTGCGGCGGGAGACAGCGCGTCGGAAATGAGAACTTTGGGTTTCGGC
>JAEZEU010000598.1 GCA_023432885.1 Pseudomonadota bacterium
ACCCAGCCGCTGGTGGCGCGCTTGATGCGCCTGCGCCGCCCGGCGCTGGCCGATGTCGAGCTTGCGAGCCACATCTTTCCCGTGACCTATCACGCGGTCGATCGCGAACTGCCCAAGCTGCTGGCAAAGCTGCGTCCGCATGCCTTGCTGATGTTCGGCCTTGCCGCCCGCACCGCGCACCTCCGCATCGAGACTCGCGCGCGCAATGCCGTCACCATGCTGTGGCCCGACGCCGCGCAGACCCAGGTGCGCAAGGGATCGATCGGGCCCGGCCCCGACGCCATGATGTTCGGCCCGCACACCGCGAAACTCCTGCGCGCCGCGCGTGCGACCGGCATCGATGCACGGCCCTCGCGCGATGCCGGAGCCTATCTCTGCAATTACCTGAGCTGGCGCGCGGTCGAGGCGCTAGCCAACTACGATCATCTGCAGCTCGCCGCCTTCGTTCACATCCCGCTGCTTGCTCGCGGCAGCACGCCATGGCGCAAGGGCGTCGGCCGCATCACGCTGGAAGAGCTCGTCGATGCCGGCGAAGCCATGCTGATGGAGATGGTGAAGCAGGCAAGGCAGGCAGCGCGTGGAGCCCCGTAGAGCCTTGCGTCAGCCGGCACCCCGCTACTTTGCATGGGGTTGTTTTCGATAATTTTTATCCGCCGTTCGATTTTCGCCGCGGCAGAGCGCTGTGGCGCGCCATTGCGCCCTAAATTAACCCTACCCGAAAACATCCCGCTGTTCCCGCCGCGCGTTCACCATGCCGCACCGAATTTCTGCGCTAGTTGGGATCATGGACGTCAACCGCCGCCACCTCGTGGGTGCCTCGGCCGCCGGTATTGCCGGCGCGCTGGCGATGTCGCCTGAGCCGCTGCGCGCCGCACCGCTCACCTCCCTGCTCGGCCGCGACGCGACGCAATACGGCGTCAAGCCCGGCAGTCCCAATGACCAGACCCGCGCCCTGCAACGTGCCATCGATGAGGCCGCGCGCGTGCAGATGCCGCTGGCGCTGCCCCCCGGAGTCTACCGCACCGGCATGCTGCGGCTTCAAAACGGCTCGCAACTCGTCGGCGTGCGCGGTGCAACCAGGCTCGTCTTCACCGGCGGCGCGTCCATGCTGTCGGGCGAAGGCGCGGGCCGCGTTGGCCTGACTGGCATCACCTTCGATGGCGCTGGCATTCCCCTGCCGCAGCGCCGTGGCCTCCTGCACTGCCTCGGCGGCCGCGACATACGCATCAGCGATTGCGAGATTGCTGCGAGCGGCGGCAACGGCATCTGGTTCGAGCAGGTCTCCGGCGACATCAGCGGCAACATCTTCACCGATATCGCCACCACGGCCATCGTCTCCTTCGACGCGCTCGGCCTGATCGTGGCGCGCAATACGATTCTCGGCACCAACGACAACGGCATCGAGATCCTGCGCACGGCGATTGGCGACGACGGAACGCTCGTGCTCGACAACCGCATCGAGGACATCAAGGCCGGCCCCGGCGGTTCCGGCCAGTACGGCAACGCCATCAACGCGTTCCGCGCCCGCAATGTCATCGTGCGCGGAAATCGCATCAGGAACTGCGACTATTCCGCGGTGCGCGGCAATTCCGCCTCCAACATCCAGATATCAGGCAACAGCGTCAGCGATGTGCGCGAGGTCGCACTCTATTCGGAATTCGCCTTCGAGGGCGCTGTCATCGCCGGCAACACCGTCGATGGCGCGGCCGTTGGTGTCTCCGTCTGCAATTTCAACGAGGGCGGCCGCATCGCGGTCGTCCAGGGCAACATTATCCGCAACCTCTTGCCGAAGCGCCCGATCGGCACCGCGCCCGACGATGACGCCGGCATCGGCATTTACGTCGAAGCCGACACGACCGTTACTGGCAACGTGATCGAGAATGCTCCCGCTTTCGGGATCATTGCCGGCTGGGGCAAATATCTGCGCGACGTCGCGATCACGGGCAACGTCATCCGCAACAGCTTTGTCGGCATCGGCGTGTCCGTCGCGCCCGGCGCCGGCACCGCGCTGGTCCACAGCAACATGATTGCGCAAGCCCCGCGCGGCGCGGTGGTCGGCCTCGACCACGCCCGCCCGATCACGACGGATCTCGCCGGCGACGGCGCGCAGCGCTATGCCCAGGTCGCGGTCGGTGCGAACACGGTGCGGCGCTAGCTGGTGCCGGATTGCTGGAATGCGTTGCGCAGCAGCGGGTAGCGCTGCGGCATGGCGACGATATCCAGCGTCAGCGCCAGGGTCTTGTCGAGCGCGGTTTCCTCGCGCGTCTCGACCCGGTCCGGCGCCAGCACCGGGTCGGCCTCAGCCATCGCCGGAACCACGCTCATCGGCGGCATTTCCGGAAGCGCAGCCAATTGGGGGGCGATGGCGGGCGCAGGCTCAGCTGGCACGTCGTGCTTCAACGGCGGAAGGGTGCTGCACCGGCCCAGCCAGGAAAGGTCGATCGGCCGATTGTCCGGCGTGGCTTCGCGGGTCAACATGCCGCGCCAGGTCTCAACCGCGCTCTTGGCTTCCCGGATGTTCTCGAGAAATTCTCGCTCGCTGTGATAACGGCGCCAGCGGCCGCTCTCGAACAGCTCGTTCAGATAATCCAGCCGTTGCTCGGCCAGTCCGCACCAGCGTGCAACGATGTCGCGTCCCCGCGCGACGTCGGTTCGATCTGCCATCAAAATGCCCGTAGAAAAGGAAAACGGACGCGCGACGCAACGAACCGAATCAGTCTGAAAGTAACAGGGATATTCTGTGGAAAACTTTCCCATTGTCCAGCCGGCAATGTTTGCCGGCGAATCCCGACGCGAGAAATGCCTGGGAGGGTAGGCTTTTCTGCAACACTCCCCGGTCAAGCGCCCGAGCTGCATGGCCGCGATGCAGCAAAGGCCCCCGCAGCTATCCGCGCAACATCGATAGGGATCGCCGAGAATAAAAGGCCCGTCCATCCTCGGGCCGGAGTGCGGCTGCGATCAGTCCGCCAGATCGCCACCGGACTGGATCGTGGGAGGCAAGCGCCGTCCAAGGTCAGCCGGGAGTCATCGACGTGCGTTAGCCACCTTCGAGGATCGGAAAGAAATTGAGCTCGGCGCCGTCGTTGAGCTCCGCCGAGAGCGGCACCACCGTGTCGTCAATGGACGCCAGCCAGACTTCATTCTGCACCTGCAGGCGATCGATCAAGTTGAGCACAGTCGTTCCCTCCGGGAGGTCAAGCTGCATGGAAGCAACGCCGTCCGGCAGGAACCGGCGGAGATGCCCGTGCATGTTGACCTCGACCCGGATCACGATTTCTCCGCCCGCAGAGCTGCGGCGATCTTCTCGGCCGTCATCGGCAGCGATTTCGGCCAATGGCCGGTTGCCGCTGCGATGGCATTGCCGATTGCAGCGGGCGGCTGGATGCAGGGCGGCTCGCCGACGCCCTTCGCACCGTAGGGTCCCGCAGCGGAACGACACTCCACGATGATGGTCTCGATGTCGGGAATATCCATGGCCGTGGGCATCTTGTAGTCGGTCAGATTCGCATTCATGACGCGACCGTCCTGATAGACGATTTCTTCCGACAGCGCCTGGCCGATACCCTGCGCGACACCGCCTTCGATCTGTCCTTCGATATAGGTTGGGTTGATCGCAAAGCCTACATCCTGCGCCACCACGTAGCGGTTGATGGTCACCTTTCCGGTCGCTTGATCGACCGACAGGTCGACCGCGTGGGCATGATAGCTCGGAGAATTCCAGGCCGGCAGCGGATGATTCTCCGCCCGCGCCGGATCATAGGGCGGCGCGGGTGAAATCGCGGTGCCATGGGCGATGAGACCACCGCCGGAGAGGCGGGAAATCCGCGCCAGTTCCGCAATCGAGATCGACTTCGAGCCGGCCACGACATGCTTGTCGCGCAGGATCATGCCCTCGACCGGCGCATCGAGTTGCTTCGCCGCGAGTTCGAACATCTGTCGTCGCAATTCGGCGGCCGCGGCGAGGCAGGCGTTGCCGACCGAGAACGCGGTGCGGCTGCCCTGGGCGCCATAGTCGAACGGCGCCACCTGGGTATCCACGCCCGTCACGTTGATATCAGCGAGATCGAGCGACAATTCCTCGGCCAGGATCTGCGATGCGCCGGTAATGGCGCCGGTACCGATCTCGACCGCGCCGCTGACCAGCGTTGCGCTCCCGTCGGGGTTGATCTTGACGTAGACGCCGGAGGATCCGCCTGTCGTCATCCACCAGCTACACGCAATGCCCTTGCCGCGCCCGGGCTCAGGATTGCGATCATTCCAGCCGATCGCGTCGGCCGCCTTGCGCAGGCATTCTTCGATACTCACCGATCTGTGGATCTCGCCGGACGGACCCGTGTCGCCATCCTTCACGATGTTGCGCAAGCGGATTTCAAGCGGATCCAATCCGAGATCCTTTGCGATTATGTCCATCTGACATTCCATCGCGAGGTTCGCCATCGGCCCGGCCGGCGCGCGAAATGATCCCGAGGGGACCTTGTTGGTGTAGACGGCCACGCCTTCCAGCGCGAGCGCGCCAGTCCTGTAAGGTCCCGCCATCACCTGCAACGCGATCGCCGCCGTACCGGGCCCCGAGCCGGCATAGGCGCCGCAATCGACGAGAATCCTGCCGCTTCGCGCCAGCAAGTGCCCGTCCTTGTCGACGCCCGTCTTCAACAGAACCACGGAGGCTTGGCGAGGCATGGCGGAGGTGAGTTCCTCCTCGCTCGTCGACATCACCTTGACCGGCCGCGCCGTCTTGCGCGCCAGCAACGCGGCAAAATGCTCGACGCCGATCCGCAGCTTCCCGCCGAAGCCGCCACCGATGCCGGGCACCGTGACGCGCACACGTGCTGCCGGGAGATCGAGAATCTCGGCCAGGGTATTTTGCGTGTCGAATGGCAGCTGCGTGTTGCACCAAACGGTCACATTGCCGTTTGCGTCCCAGTCGGCGGTCGCCACGCGTGGCTCGGTATAACCGGGATGGACCAGCGCCGTCGTGAAACGATGCTCATAGACCCGATGGGCCTTCGCGAAGGTCGCCTCCACATCGCCGACCCGGATTCGTGCCCGGCCCGCGACATTGCCGCTGCGCGAGATGATCGGCAGCGCCTTGTAGCTCTCCCAGTCGGGATGGATGCGGATATTGCTGTCGAGCGCCACTTCGGGATCGAATAGAGTCGGCATATCCTCATATTCGACTTCGATCGCGGCGAGCGCCTGCTCGGCGATCTCGAGGGAGGTAGCGGCAACGGCCGCGACGGCGTGCCCCATGAACAGCACGCGATCACGCGCGAAGACCGTCGTGTCGCGCACGGCCGTGCCGTAACGCACCGCCGGAATATCCGCCGACGTGATGACGCCGCGGACGCCGTGGATCGCAGCCGCGCGCGACGTATCCAGCTTTTTGATAAGCGCATGGGCGCGCGGGCTGCGCAGGATCTTGCCGTATAGCATCCCAGGCAGCTTGAAGTCCGCGGCGTAGACGTGCTTTCCGGTAACCTTGCCCACCCCGTCCATGCGGGCGAGCCGGCGGCCGGCGACGCGGTAATTCCGTGCGCTCATTGGTGATGTCCCGAGACGGCCATGCGTTCCGCCGCGGCGGCCACGGCGTCTACGATCTTGCGGTAACCCGTGCACCGGCACAGCGTGCCGGCGATCGCTTCCCGGATTTCATCGCGCGAAGGCGCGCAGCCGGGATTTTCGTCGAGGAAGGACTTTGCCGTCAGGATCATTCCCGGGATGCAATAGCCGCACTGCACGGCGCCGCATTCGATGAACGCCTGCTGCAACGGATGCAGATGTTCCGGATCACCGATACCTTCGATTGTGGTGATCGCACGGCCCTCGACCTGCCCGGCGAGCAGGATGCAGGAGTTGACCGCCTTGCCGTCGAGCAGCACGGTGCAAACGCCGCACTCGGCCTCGATGCAATTTTCCTTGGTGCCCATCATGCCGATCTCGTTGCGCAAGACCTGCAGCAGCGTCCAATGCGGCTCGATCAGCAACTGATGGCTCTCGCCGTTGACGACGATGTTGAGAATCTTGCGGCTCATCACTGTACCATCGCAATTCGCTCGACACAGGCAGTCAGCGCCCGCTCGACCATCACAGCGACGAGTTGGCGGCGATAGTCCGCCGAAGCGCGAACGTCGGAAATCGGCGCACTGGCTTCCGCGGCGAGTTGGCCGGCGGCTGCGAAGCTGGCTTGCCCGACAGGCTTGCCGGCCAGATAGGCTTCGGCCTTCTCGGGCCGGAATGCCTTCGGCCCGGCTGCGCCGACCGCCAGTCGTACCGACGTGCAGCGGGATCGTTCGGCGTCCAGCGTCAGGCACGCGGCGACGCAGACGACGGAAATCTCCATCGCGCGCCTGCGTCCCTCCTTGAGGAAGGCAGTGGCCGAATTCGCGGGCAGTTTGGCGAAACGAATGCGCGTGACGATCTCGGACTGGGCGAGGCCGGTCTTTCCCGGTCCAAGGATGAAGTCGCGCAATGCCACCGCGCGACTTCCGCTCGGTCCATCAATGTCGAGTTCGGCTTCCACCGCCAACAGCGCCGGCACGAAGTCGGCCGCGGGCGAAGCGTTGACGATGTTGCCGCCGATGGTTGCGATGTTACGCACCTGGCGGCCCCCCACGACCCTTGCGGCTTCGATCAATGCCCGCAGTCCGCCCCTGAATGCTGGAAAGGCCTCGATCGTGCTGTAGTTGGTCAGAGCGCCCAGCGCGAAACCGCCGGCTGTCTCCGCGATCCCGGACATGCTGGGCAGGCACGCGACATCAATCAAGTGCGCCGGATTGATCCTCTTGCGATTGATCTGAATGACCGTATCGGTGCCCCCGGCGACATACCGCACCGCCGGCGCGAGCCGCTGCGAAAGATCAATCGCCTCGGCAAGCGTCCCAGGTCGATGCAGATCGAAGCTCATGCCCTCGCCCTTTCCGCCGCCTGGACGGCCGGCCAAACCTCGCGGCCAAGCTTCTCGATCGTCTCCTCGATCGTGCTTCCTTCGGCGGCGAATGGCATGACGATGATGCTGTCGACGCCGGCATTGCGCAGTTCAACCACGCGCGCGGTAACCTCTTCGACGTTGCCAGCGAGGGTGAAGGAGTTGACGTGCCGGTCGGTCACATGCGGCATCAGGGGCAAATAGGGCGTCACACCCGACGCGTAATGCGCACCTTCGACGGACGCCACCAGCTCCGGCGGCAATGTCAGGCCCTGCTGCTCGGCAGTGACGAACTTCAACCGTGCCGCGCCTAGCAGGCGCGCAACCGTCGGCCGCAGCGCATCGCGCGCCTTCTGGCCGTCGGAAGCAATACAAGTGTTCAATCGCGCGATTAGCTTGACCGCCTTCGGATCGCGACCCGCCTTGCTGGCACCCTCGTCCAGCGCGGCGCGGAACGCTCGAACTTCCGCAACGTTGCCGCAGGCTTCCATCAGCGCGCCATCGGCCACCGCACCCGCGGTCCGCTGACCGAGCGGACCGTTGCTGGCGACATACACGGGTATCTCGGCACGGACCGGCGCGAAGCTCAGCTTGCCCTCGGTAAACTGGATGACCTCACCCTTGTAGGTCACCTTCTCCCCGCGCAGGAGCATTCGAATGAGCTCGATGGATTCGCGAATAGCACGCGCCGGCTTCTTGCGCTCGATACCCAATTCGGCGAAGCCCGAGATGCCCGCGCCGATACCAAGGATTGCACGCTGCTTGGAAATCTCGTCGAGCGTGGCGATCGCCATTGCGGTCAGCGCCGGGTGCCGCGCGAAGGGATCGGTGACGCATGGGCCGATCTTCACGCGCGACGTGTGATGGGCGAACACAGTCAGGCAGGAATAGACTTCGCGATAAAATCGCTCGTCCGCGAGCCAGACCGTGTCATAGCCGCTCGTCTCGGCAAGCTTTACGCGCTCAAGCATCTTTTCCATCGGCGCATTGCCGAGAATTAGCAGATCGATCGTCATTTTGGTTTCCTGTTCGCGTCCATGCAGCTGCTATGTCGTCAGGGGATCGACACTGTCACTCGATTTCGTCGCTGGCGAAATAGACATTCTTTGAGCGGTCGAGGAACTTGCCGTAGAGTTCTTCGCGCAGTTGAATGCCGGCCGGCGATGCCAAATCCTTGTCGTGCTGCTCCAGGCTCTTCACCTCGATACGCTCGATATACTGCCAGCCCGAATTCTCCGCGCCCTGCACCGGAGGCCGAATGCGATGCACTTTGTAGCTGACATAGTTGCTTAGCGTGCGGACGAGCGCGTAATCGCGCTCGCGAACCCAGGCTTCGTATTCGGCCGGATCGACGCCGGGTTTCAACGTACTGATCAAGAAGCGGACTGGCATGCGATTTCCTTCCGGCCTGTTTGTCCATTCATCATTTGTGTCGAACGGATGTCGCCGACGACCTTGACCCGCACGCGCATCGCGTTTCCGGGCAAGTAGGCGATCGGCGTATCCTCGGCCTCCACCAGGGTCAGCGAGCCCGAATCGGCGCCGGCTTCGACAGCCCTGGCATCGGCTAGCTTACGCGCCGCCTCGATCGCCTCGCCGCGGGTCACGCCCTGGAACACCTGGTCGACTTCGCCGCTGACCTGGGCGATCGCCGCGCCGACAGCGTTGGCGCATCCACCATGCGGAACGCGAACCACGCGCTCGACGCCCTGCAGTTCTTCAGGCACGAGGAACGCTCCACCGCCGACAGCGATAACGATGACGTCACCGGCGCTCGTCTTCATCCGGTCAACGTTTTCTTCGAGCATCTCCTTCGCCCGGCCCAACACGCTACGCACCTGGTCACCGGTGATGTGAGCGACGCGCTTGCGGTCGCCGAGATCAATCATTCCGGCAGCGACGCCGATGTCGGTCGTTGTCAGAGTCTTGCCGCCGAATACCAGCGCTTCCTCGGTCAGGCGATAGCCGACGCTGATCGGCCCGATCGTGCCCGCATCCAGGTCGACGTGACTGCCGCCACCGAGGCCGATGGAAACGAGGTCTGGCATCCGGAACAGGGTCCTGACGCCGCCGACATGCACGACGGCATTCGCCTCGCGCGGGAATCCGAGACGTAGATGGCCGAAATCCGCCGTGGTGCCGCCGACGTCGACGACCACCGCTTCCTGGAATCCGGATAGATACGCGGCGCCGCGCATCGAGTTTGTCGGGCCTGATGCAAAACTGAAGACCGGAAATGCCGCCGCCCGCGAGGCTTCCGCGACCGTGCCGTCATTCTGTGTCACGAACAGCGGGGCTGACAGTCCGACCTTGGCCTTCGCCTCTTCGAAGGCCGTGATGGTCTCTTCCGCGAGCGCGATGAGAGAGGCATTGAGGATCGCGGCATTTTCGCGTTCAAGCAGGCCGATGCCGCCGAGAATGTGCGCACAGGTCACCGACACGCCGGGAACCTCTTCGCGCATGATCTCGGCAATCGCCAGTTCGTCGGACGGATCGAGTGGCGAGAAGATCGCGTTGACCACGACATATTTCAGGCCGCGCGCGCGGATTTCCCGCGCGATCTGCCTCGCCGCGGCAACGTCCAGCGGCGAGAACCGACGGCCGTCGTAATCGTGCCCACCCTCGATCTGCCAGACCCCGCCGTTGGCGAGGTCGGAGAGACCGGACGGCCAGTCAGTGAACGGCGGCAGCGCGCTCGTCGCCGGCAGCGCGACACGGATCACCGCGACCTTCGTGAGGTGCCTACGCTGCACGACCGCGTTGATGAAATGCGTCGTGCCGATCATCAGCGCATCGACGCCGGCGCTCAGGTCGGCGCTGGCGCTCAGCGCCTCGATCGCGGCGACAACGCCGCTGGTCACGTCGGAAGTGGTCGGGGCTTTGACGCCTTGCACGACCTTCCCGTCAGCGATCAGCACGGCATCCGTGTTGGTGCCGCCAACGTCAATTCCTATGCGTCTCATGAGGGAAATACCGATCTGAAATCGATGTCGTAGCCGAATGCGCGGGGGCCGACGTGGTCGAGGCCGCGCGGTGAAAGGAAGACGGGCGATGCGGGAAGCGCGATCACGGTCGCCCGTTGTCCATAGCGAATGGTTTCGGTTCCGATCGCCTCGCCCGATTCGCTGTCGAGAACGCAAATAAGATCCGGCGATGTCACCACCGGCTTGCCGTCGCGCCAGACCACGATCCATTCATTCTGGAAATCGATCTCGATCTGCGCGCCGCGATCATCGCCCAGACCTTCGATCACCGTTCGGCCGCGCAAGAAGCCTTCCGTCGTGCGCCGCTCCACTTCGATGATCTTGCCGGAGAACAATCGCTTGCCGGATTCCGTCTCGAGAATGGCCGCGATCGGATCGACGTGTTTCCGATTAGCTTCGGCAACGGCACGCCCGAGATTGATCGCCTTGGTCGTGGTGCGCGGGATGCCCCACTTCTTGACTTCCGCTCCGGTTCGCGGCGCCTTGCAGGTCGCCGCGATAGATCCGAACTCGGTGCAAATCTTGCGACTGACGCGCTCCATCCACTTCCAGGATGCAGTCTTGCCGACGATGGCTTCGTTGCCGCGTGGATCGATCGAGGTCAGCGGATACGGCACGAGATCACCGACCGCAAAGCTCGTCATCTGGGCTTCCGGATAGGCACGCCCCATCGCATCGGCGTCAACGACGGGAATTTTCAGATGCGCTGCCGCGAGCAGCGCCTGCATGCCGTTGCCGCCGCCGATCTCGACCGCCATCACCGCTTTGAACTTGCGGCCGAGATGTTCTTCCATGGCCGAAACGGCGCGCGCGATCAGCCGGCTGTCGACCAGACGCTCAAGGATGACGAGGGGCGCGCCCATGACCGACACGACAGCGACAAGATCGTCGTCATGCAGTTCGTCGGGATCGATCAGGTCGATCCGCACGCCCTCGCTATACAGCCGGCGCAAGTTCAGCAGCGCATGATACGGACTGCCGCCGCCGCCTGTCCCGAGGATCCAGGCTCCAACCGAGAGGGCCTCGATATCCTCTGCACCTAATTGCTTCATTGATTGCCTCAGGTCTCGAACTCTTGAATGGATTGCAGTGATGGGAGAAGCGCGTTCAGGCAGCGACCGAACCGCCGCCCGGCACAAGCTGCATGGATTGCGGAAGAAACGGATCGCCGAAGCGAAGCGCGATACGGTGCGCTGCTGTCGTCAGCAGCGAAATGATACGAGACCTCTCTTCGTCGTCGACCTGTGACGCCGAGCAGGAAATACAGAAGCCAATCGTCTCGCCAATTTCGGGATCGGCAACGCTCACCGAGATTGAGCCAACGCCCGGGATCGCCTCGTTGACCGCTTCGGCCCAGCCGAACCGGCGCGGCTGATCGAGCGCGCGCAGCAGATCATCGACGTTTTGCGGCGAGCTCGGCGAGGGCGGAACAATTCCTTCGGGATGGAGGGCCCGCACCCTGCTATCGGAGAGACGCGCCAACAGGCTGCGGCCGATTGCAGTTGCAAAGGCCGGCGCGCGTTGTCCCAGCGGCGTAAAGACGCGTAGCGCGTGCGACCCTTGGTGCATACGAATGACGAGAACATCCGCGCCATCGAGGATCGAGACGTAACCGGTATGCCCTGTCTCTCGGCTGATCGATTTTACCGCTTCATCGACCACGTCGATCAGCGACGAATTCAGTCTGTAGAGCCGCGAAATCTCGAACAGCAGGTTTCCGACCTTGTAGCGCGGCGGATTCTCGGACCGGGAAAGCAAACCCTCCTGGAGCATCGCCTTTAGGAGGCGAGATGCCGAACTTTTAGGCAAATTCAACAACCTCGATACGTCAGAGACCGAAATCTCCAAGCGATCAGGCGTGAAAAGCCTAAGCACATCAGTGGTATTTCGAAGTGTGCTCAATTTTTCGCCCGCCTGTTCCAGTATATGAAACCTAGTTGACAATATCGGAACGATGTCGATAGTTCAAGACCGTCGACGCTTTGGGGGCGTCCGACGCCTTCAACAACAAGCGCAGCAAGCCGCTCGCTTAGATCGAGCCAACAAGGAGTCAGGAGCCGTATGAAACAGGAGTCGCGCCGTCGGGATTTCTTGAAGCTTGCTGCGGCAAGCGCCGCCGCCCTCACACTGCCGGGCACATCGCTGATCGCAGAAGCGCAGGAAAAGCGCACGCTGACAGTCGCATGGGACACCGACATCGACACGCTCGATCCGGCCTCTTTCAAATCAATCGGCGGCTACACGGTGCAAGCCAACATCTACGACAGCCCGCTGATGTGGAAAGTGGACCCCGTCGCCGGGAAACCGGGGCTTTTGCAATCCAAGCCGGGCGAGATGGAAGGCGGCATCGCCGAATCTTGGTCATTCGAGAAGGACGGCGCAACGCTGGTGCTGAAAATCCGCAAGGGCGTGAAGTTCCCAAGCGGGCGCGACGTCAACGCCGTGGCGGTAAAGTATCTCTTTGATCGCGGACTGCAGTCGCCGGGATATATGCGCATCCTGTTCCCGCGCCTGCTGCGGATCACCAAGCCGGAACAGTTCGAGATTCGCGACGATTACACGCTCGCCATCAACATGCCCTCGCCGAGTCCGATGACGCTTGATGTGATGGCTCTCATCAACAATGCGTTGCTCGATCCGGACGAAATCAAGCCAAACACCACCGCAGAAGATCCCTGGGCAACCGCCTGGCTGAAGCGCAACGCCGCTGGCCTCGGCCCCTATCAGCTCGTCAAGAACGAGCCCGGCGTCGAGATCGTGCTCGAAGCGCGCGCCAATCACTGGCGTGGAGCTCCCTATTTCGACCGGGTCGTCTTCAAGTTCGTGCCGAACGAAGCTGATCGCGTGCTGCTACTGAAACGCAAGGCGGTCGACATGGTGGTCGGTCGCCCGGGCCTGTCGCCGCGCAACGTCAAGAGCCTCGAGAACGAATCCGGCCTGAAGATCGTCTCCGTTCCCGACACTACGTGCCATTGGCTCTGCATGAACACGCAGAAAGCCCCTCTCAACAACCCCAAGGTTCGCCAGGCCATCAACTACGCGATTCCGATCCAGGCGATCATCCCCAGCGTCCTGTTCGGCTATGGCAGGGAGATGAAGAGCCCCGTGCCGAATCTGACGCCGGGACACGACGCCAATATCTCGCCCTACAAGTACGATATCGCCAAAGCCAAGGAGCTGATGAGCCAGGCTGGCGTCGGTAAGGATCCGATTGCGATCGATCTCGCCGTGCGCGTCGGCTGGCTGCCGCACGAACAGGCTGCCGTGTGGATCCAGACCGAACTTGAGAAGATCGGTTTCAAGGTCAACATCGTGAAGGAGACCGACGCGACGTTCCGACAGGTCGCCTCGAAGGGCGATCACCAACTTTCGATCGAAGCCTGGCAGTCTTGGGTCAATGATCCCCTCTATCACCTGTTCTTCAATTTCCACAGCACGGCGAAGGGCACCAACACGGCCTTCTACTCGAATCCCGAGGTCGACAAGCTTATCGACGATAACATGCACGAAACGGACAACGCCAAGCGCATGGCGGCGGTCAAGCGTCTGCAGGAGATCATCATCGGCGACGCGGCCTGGGGCCATCTCTGGTACGACAACTGGACCCGCGTCATGCGGACCGATCTTGTCGGGATCGAGAAGCGTTGGGATACGTTCGAACGCTACTTCAACATGAAGCTCGCTTGAGCCAGCCTATAGTCATTGGAACCTGGAGAGTCGTCGGATGGGATTTTTCAATTACCTCATTCGACGGCTATTGCTGGTCATTCCAACCCTGTTCGGCGTCAGCCTGATCTGTTTCGTTCTCACCTATATGCTCCCGGGAAATCCGGCATTGGTGAAGGCCGGCCCTTTTGCCACGCCTGAATATCTCACCGAGATGGAGCGGCAGATGGGACTGGACCGCTCTCTGCCCGAGCAGTATTTCCGTTACGTCACTGGCCTATTCCGCGGCGACCTCGGCGAAAGCTCCTCGACCGGCCGACCGGTCGCCCAGGACTTCCTGCAGCGCCTTCCGGCCACACTGGAGTTGAATCTCGCCAGTCTTTTGATCGCGATCACGATCGGAATCCCGCTAGGCGTCCTGGCCGCGGTGCATCGGGATACGTTTATCGATCATGTCGGACGTGTGATCGGCATCGCCGGTGTCGCGATGCCGAGCTTCTGGACCGGGCTGATCTTCATCTACATCTTCTTCTATCTGCTGAACGTCGCCCCTTCGCCGCTCGGGCGGCTGGAATCCGGCCTTGAACCGCCGTACCCGGTGACTCGGCTCTATGTGATCGACTCGCTGTTGTCCGGTAATTGGGCGACGCTGCGGTCGAGCCTGTATCAATTGATGCTGCCAGCGGCAACGCTTGGCCTCAGCGTCATGGCGCCGGTCGCACGCATGGTCCGCTCGACCATGCTCGAAATCCTCGAGTCCGATTACATCAAAGCGGCATGGGCCGCCGGGCTCACACGGCGAACCGTGATCTACGGGGACGCCCTGCGGAACGCGCTCATCCCGGTGATCACGATATCGGGAATCGTCTTCGGCTTTCTGATGGCCGGAAACGCAGTGGTCGAAAGCGTGTTCGCCTGGCCCGGCATCGGAAACTACGCGGTCACGGCATTGATGACCAAGGATTCGGCTCCAATCCAGTCCTTCATCCTGTTCGTTGCCGTGATGTATGTCGCGGTCAATCTGCTGGTCGACATCGCCTATGGCCTCGTCGACCCAAGGATACGGCTGAGCTGATGTCCGTGACGTCGCCTGTTTCGCTATCGCGCCAGCCAGCCGCGCGCTCACTGATGTGGCAACGCCTGCGCCGCAATCCGCTTTCGTTCGGCGCGCTCTGCGTCATCGCCCTCATTGCGCTTGCTGCGATATTCGCTCCGATTGTGGCCCCCTATGCGCCCGATGCGACGGACGCGGCGGCGGCGCTGGAAGGCGTCTCCTGGCAGCATCCCCTCGGCACCGATCTTTACGGCCGCGATCAACTGTCTCGCATCATTTTCGCCGCGCGTGTCGACCTGATGGTCGCCTTCGCGGCGACCGCAGCGGCGGTCGCAATTGGCGGGCTGCTCGGCGCGGCGGTCGGATATCGCGGCGGATGGGTGGATATCGTGGCGATGCGCGCCGTCGACGCACTGATGGCGTTTCCTGCTTTCGTGCTGGCGATGGGCATCACGGCTGCGCTTGGCAATTCGACGGTCAATGTCGCCATTGCGATCTCGATCACACAGATCCCCGCCTATCTGCGGCTGATCCGCGGTGAAATGCTTCGTGTCCGCGAAATGGAATATGCCGATGCCGCTCGGACAGTCGGCAACCCGACCTGGCGCATCGTGCTGATCCATCTCCTGCCCAACTGCATTCCTCCCCTGATCGTCCAGGCTACGCTCGCGATGGGCTTCGCGCTTCTGACCATGGCTTCGCTGTCGTTCATCGGTCTCGGCATCCAGCCGCCGCAGAGCGAATGGGGCGTCATGGCCGCCGAAGGCGCCTCCCACATCGTCACCGGCGAATGGTGGCTGTTCCTGTTTCCGGGTCTGGCGATCATGATCACGGTCCTTTCATTCAACCTCGTCGGCGATGGCCTGCGCGACTTCCTCGACCCGCGCATGAGGGGCCTGAGATGAACGGCCTGCTCGAGATCTCCGACCTCACGGTTCACTTCCGCAACGATGAAGGCGCGATCGAAGCCGTCGATCACATCAACCTGACGATCCGCCGCGGTGAGGTGCTCGGACTCGTCGGCGAGTCGGGATCGGGGAAGTCGGTGACGTCCTTCGCCATCTTGCGTCTGATCCGGCCGCCGGGCGTAGTCTCGGGATCTGTCCGTTTCGACGGCAACGACCTGGGGACGCTGCCCGAAGAAGAGATGCGGCGGATTCGCGGCGCCAAGATCGCCATGATCTCGCAGAGTCCGCGCACCGCGCTCAATCCTGTGATCCCGGTCGGCAAGCAGATCTCCAGATTGCTGATGCTTCATGGCGGCCTGTCGCAGCGTGATGCCGAGCAACGCATGCTCGAGATGTTGCGGATGGTTCGCATTCCAGCTCCTGAGAAGCGGGCCAAGCAATATGCGCACCAGCTCTCGGGCGGGATGTGCCAGCGCGTCATGATAGCGATGGCGCTCGCGACATCACCGCAACTCCTGCTCGCCGATGAGCCGACCACGGGGCTCGACGTGTCAATCGCCGCCAGGATACTCGACCTGTTGCGCGAGCTCAGCGCCAAGACCGGCGCGGCAATCATGCTCGTGACCCACGACCTCGGCGTCGTCGCCGAGATCTGCGACCGCGTCGCCGTCATGCATGCGGGCCAGGTGGTCGAATGCGCGCCTGTGCGCGAGCTGTTTCATAATCCCGCGCATCCCTATACGCGGGCGCTTGTCGGGTCGATACCGCGGGTGGACCGCGACGTCGTGCTGAAGCCGATTCCCGGGTCGGTTCCGTCCCTGCTCAATCCGGCGCCCGGATGCCGTTACGCCGAACGCTGCGAGTGGGTCAGCGAGCGCTGCCGCGCTGCGAGACCGCCGATGGTCGACGTCGGCTCCGACCATGTCGTTGCATGCTATGGATTCGAGGAACGCCGTGGCGCTTGTTGAAGTCCGCGATCTGCAAATGCACTTTGCCCTGGGCGGGCTTGGCGGCACGCTTGCCCGCTTGCGCGGCGAACCCCAACCGGTCGTCCGCGCGGTGGATTCCGTGTCCTTCGACGTCGCAGCGGGCGAGACGTTGGGACTGGTGGGAGAATCCGGCTGCGGTAAATCGACCGTTGCCCGCTGCCTGGTCCGGCTGTTGACTCCGACCGCCGGTTCGATCCGGTATGACGGCGCGGAACTTGCCACTCTCGACCCGCATGCGATGAAACCGTTCCGGCGCGATATCCAGATGGTGTTCCAGGACCCCACCGCCTCGCTCAATCCGCGGCTTTCGGTCAGAACCATGATCGAGGAAGCGCTGTCGCTGCATTCCGATCTGGCTGCCTCGGCGCGACGCGAGCGGGTGAACGAGCTGATGGAGGAAGTCGGCCTCGGCCGGGACCTAAGCGACAGATATCCGCACGAGCTGTCGGGTGGCCAACGTCAGCGCGTGAATATTGCCCGTGCCATCGCCACCAATCCGCGCTTCGTCGTA
>JAEZEU010000604.1 GCA_023432885.1 Pseudomonadota bacterium
CCGCTGGGGCCCGGAGGGCGAATATCTCTCGATAGCAACCGCCGGTCCCATTGTGGGATCACCAGGGTTGTTTGCGCCGGAAGCAATCAGCCCCATCCACAGCATGGTCGCTCTCCTGGTATCGGAATCCGACGGGCACGCGACCAGCACATTCCTCATGATGCGGCAGTTACCGCAGCAGCTGGAGCTCGCCGGCACGTTCTTCCCGGCCGACGGCTATGTGCGGCTGCAGCAGCATGGCGATATCACGCTCGCTTCCGAGACGCGCTATTCGCACAGCTGCGGATGGTTGGATGGCAGAGAGATCCGCAAGGATATTCCCGATCCTGCGCCGGGATCGGCTGAAGCGATGGCCTGGCATATCGAGGCGGTCAGGCACAACTGGATCGGCGAATTCTTCCCGGCCAGCGAAGCGAAGCGGCGGGAGCCATTGCGCGTCAGCGCCTAAGCGGTGCGTGCCAGCGCCGAAATGGCGCGCGACAGCGCCCCGGTGGGGCGCAATGGCGCCCGAGTTGCGCGCTGCCGTCCGTCAATCGACCGCGGCCGCCGCACCAGGCCCGGCAGGGGAAGCGCTATTCGACGATCTTCAGCCGCGGCCGTCCCGGGTGTTTCGGATCCCGACGCAGCACGCAGCTTCCATCGGCTTCGATGGCCACATGAACAGGTCGCGGATCGGACGCCGCGAGGAAATGTTGCAGCGCAGAGCGGCTTTCCTCTGGCAGCGCAAACACCGCCCGCATCGTCTCGAAGAAATCGGGTTCTTGTGCGACATAAAGCAATTCGCGCAGCTCGGCGCCCGTGAACTGGCCAATTGCCGAGAACAACCACTCAGTCTCGTCGACCTGGTCGTCCGCGGGCGGGCGTTTCAGGAAATAAATGACTGATTCTGCGCTCATGACTTCCCCAACGAAGGAATGGTCCTTCGCCACCCTTCTTTCCGGGAGTGTGAGGAGGGCATCGTGATCCCAGCGTGATTGCCGCGTTACCGATTGACATCAAGGGGTTAGACGGGGATCGGGATAGCCCTTTGCTATACGTGGACGGGTCGCCTGCCTCTTTTTTCGCCAAGCGAACAGCGCAAAATGGCAAGTCCATCCTTGTGAACACGGGCAACTACTTGATGGACGGTGCTAGCGGAGCAGCAGGGCAAAGGCTTCGTTCCCGCGGATCGAGTTTCCAGTGCTGCCTTCTAGAGCCGCTGGTAAGCGGCGCCAATCGTTTAATGGTTTTTACGCGCTCTCGCCCGGGAAGCGGCCTTCTTGCCCCGTTGCCGGCGGGATACTCCCGCCGACGCAGCACCAGGTCGCGGCGCAGGACCACACGACTTCGCCAAACGCAGCCTTCCTTCCTCTGACAGCCGCAGCATTGATCCTTTCGGACCATGTGCGCCGCCCAGGGATTGGCGCGTTCATCGCATCTTGCGCCCGACGTTCCGAGACGATCGTGAAAGTCCCTCATGTGGGCCCGAAAGGGAGGAACTTATCCGGAATATGCGCTTTCTGATAAGACGAAATAATTTCACTTACTGCCTGAGCAGCCGGGATCGTTCATCGATTTTATCATCGAGGAAACAAGCACCGCTCCCACGTGACCGGTTGCACCTGCAACCAAACGAAAATGCCGCGAACCGTTGATTTATCGCAACCCGGAATGGCAGCGGAGGGCTCACTTTCAAAAATCAGCGTTAAGGAATGCGCGCTTGAAAACCATCCTCCCTCCCTCCGACAATCCGGTCGCATCGGTCAGTGACGGTCTTCTCGTACAAGCCCGTCTGATCTCGAAAACGGTTACTGAGATTTTTGATGAGCGATTGAGACCGTACGGCGCGAGTTCCGCGCAATTCGCCCTGCTTGCCTTGATAGGCAAAACAGAACCTATCACTCGTGCGAAAATTGCGCGGCTTCAGCATCTGGACAAGTCGACCTTGACCCGCAACCTGAGAGCAATCCTCTCGGAAGGATGGGCGGTCGAAGTGCGGGAAAATGCCCGTGGTCGAAGCAGGCCGATAGCGCTCAGCCCGACCGGAAAGGCCTTGCTGCTCAACGCCCAATCAGCCTGGCTTGCCGCCCAGGACCAGGCAAAAGCGCTGCTTGGCGACGACGCGACAATCGCTATCGTGAACTGCGCGGATCGCATCATCCAGCATCTCTTCACCACATAGCTGGAAATGCCATGACGGGCGATCGGCTGCATTAGTCAAATCGTCGGCAAAAAGCCCGTCTCCCGCAGTGGCGTCACCCCTGGGCGACACCCTTGCTCTGTCGCCACGCCCCGGGCGGCGCGCCGACGAGACGGCTGAAGGCGCGGTTGAAGGATGTTTCGGATTCGTAGCCGACGCGGGAGGCGATCTCGGCAAGGCTAAGGCTGCCGTCGCGAAGCATGCGCCGGGCGAGGTGCATCCGCCATCCGGCGAGATACTGCATCGGCGCCTCGCCTACCAAATCGACGAACCGCTTGCCGAGCGCGGCGCGCGAGATGCCGGCGCGGTCCGCCAGCTCCTCGACGGTCCATGATCGCGCCGGCTCGGCATGGAGCAGCGTCAGCGCCCGCCCGACATGGGGATCGTTCAGGCCGGCGAGCCAGCCGCGGCGCCCTTCGGTGACATGGGTCAGCTGCCAGCGCACGACTTCCATGAACAGCAACTCCGACAAGCGGGCCAGCATCGCGCGATTGCCCGGACCCGGCCGAAGGGCTTCAGCGATCAGTTGCGCGGTCGCCGCCTGCCACCAGCCCGCATCCTGCCCGAGCGTGACCGGCTCGGCGTAGCGTCCCGTCTCGGAGAATGCGTCGAGGACGACTCTGCCGCCGCGTACGCGGACGCAGATGAACGCCGGCATCGCGTCGAGAAGCGGACCGAACCTCTGGTCGGAATGCAGGTAGCCGCAAACGAAGCGCGTTCCCTCCCCGTCACCGCCGTGCTTGACCCAGGTGATCTGCTCGGCCGGGACCTCGGGGAAGATGCTCGCAATCGGCACGGGCGGCATTCCGGGATCGCTGGTCATAATGTGCTGGTCGCCGCGCGGAAACACCAGGACGTCGCCGGGCTCGATCCTGATCGGCTCGAGCTTGCCGCACATGACCCAGCAGCCGGCGTCCGTCGCCAGATGAAACAACGTGATCGCTTCCGCACCCGGCATGAGGCGGGAGGCGAGCAAGTCCGGCGGTGTTGTTACGACCGACCATGGCCGCATGAACTCGACATTGAAATGGACCGCGCCCGAAACACGGATGACGCGCAGAACCTCGGACAGGACGTCCATGTAGCCTCCGGCCCTGGAACAATTTTGGCGGCAATGCGTAGCGTCTCGGCAAACAACCCGAGCGCGCCGGTCATTGCATCAAATGCAATCAGAGCCCAATAGACGCCCAGCTCAGGCAGGCGAAGTCGTGCCGCCGCGGCACTACGCCGCGGGTACTGCGCCGTGAACGGAGGTGGCGATGTTCCTCAAGACGGTAGGCGAGACGGAGGCGACGGGGCGGATCGCCGAGCTCTACGCGGCGCAGAAGGCCAATTCCGGCTTCGTGATGGCCGCGACGCGCTGCTGGACGGCGCGGCCGGACCTGCTGCCGATCTACCAGGAATTCCTCGACAAGATCCGCGCCGGCTTCTCCCTCAGCCCGCGCGACTGGCGGCTGATCACATTTGTCGCCGCAAAAGAGGTGCCGTCCACCTATTGCTCGCATGTCTTTGGCAAACAGCTGCTGGCCGACCTCGGCTCGAAGGAGGCGGTCCTCGCCGTGCGGCGCGACTTCGCATCGGCTCAACTGAGCGAGCGCGACGTCGAAATGCTACGCTATGCCGAGACGATCGCGCGCGATGCGTCGCTTGTGACTGAGCAGGATATCGAGCGGCTGCGGGCGGCCGGCTTCAGCGACGTGCAGATCTGCGACATCGCGCTCTGCGCATCATTCCGCTGCTTCGTCGGCCGCTTCTACGATGCGGTCGGCGCCGGGCCCGAGGCGGCCTTCATTGATGCGGACGCCGGCTTTTCCGACGCAATGACCGTCGGCCGGGCGATCTGACAGCCGATTTCACTTTCGACTTTCTACTGAGCATAAAAAGGAGACGATCATGCCCACAAACGTCAAGCAGATGATGGAAGCCGCCAACGCAGCGGTGCCGCGGATCACGCCGGCACAGGCAAAGGAGATGATGGCGAAGGGGAACACGCTCGTCATTGACGTGCGCGACGCGGGCGAAGTGGAGAAGAGCGGCAAGGTCGCAGGCGCCGTCAACGTCTCGCGCGGCATGCTGGAATTCCGCGCCGATCCCGAAACGCCCTATCACGACAAGAATTTTTCAAAGGAAAAGACGGTCATCGTCTATTGCGCCTCCGGCGGACGGTCGGCGCTGAGCGGCAAGGTGCTCAAGGACATGGGCTATGCCAACGTCTACAACCTTGGCGCCTTCAAGGATTGGGCCGAGAACGGCGGGGCAGTCGACAAGGCGTAGACCTTGTAAATGGCGCGCCGGCGACTTGCCCGAGCGCCTGGTCTCATTGACTCCATGTTCTATATTGTTCTTATCGCCCGAGCCTTCCACTCGACGCGATGAGCGGGGATGAACAACTCGGCCCCCGTCCTCCACGCGGATCTTGATGCGTTCTATGCATCTGTGGAGCAGTTGCTGAACCCGTCGCTGCGCGGCAAGCCGATCGCCGTCGGCGGCGGCGTCGTGCTCGCCGCGTCCTACGAGGCCAAGGCGTTCGGCGTCGCCGGCGGCATGCCGGGACGGCGGGCGCGCGAGCTCTGTCCGGAGCTGATCTTTGTCGGCGGGCATTTTGGAGAATACCGGCGGCTGGGCGATGCGGCGATCGCCGTGCTCGGTGATTTCACGCCGCTGGTCGAAAGGATTTCAATCGACGAGGCGTTTGCCGACGTTGCCGGCTGCACGCATCTGTTCGGGTCGCCGGCAGAGATCGCAAACAGCATCAGACGGCGTGTGCGGACGGAGCTCGGCTTGCCGATCTCGATTGGCGTTGCGCGGACCAAGCATCTGGCGAAAATCGCCTCTCAAGTGGCCAAGCCCGACGGGCTGATGGTGATCGACCCCGACAACGAACTCGCCTTCCTTCACGATCTGCCGGTCGAGCTGATGTGGGGCGTAGGACCCGTCACGCGGGCGCGGCTGGCGGAGATCAACGTGCAAACCATCGGGCAACTGGCGCGGCTGCCGGGCTGGTCGCTCGAAAAGCTGCTCGGCCGCGCGGCCACGGACAAGCTGTCGGCGCTGGCGTGGAATCGCGATCCGCGCCAGATCAGAGCGCATCGCCGGGCACACTCGGCCGGAGCGCAGTCGGCGCTCGGCAGGAAGCCGGCCTGCGAGAACGTGTTCCGGCCGGCGCTGCTTCATCTCGCCGACCGGGTCGCCACCCGCCTACGCGCAAGCTCTCGGCCGGGACGGACCGTCACGGTGCGCGTTCGCTTCGCCGATCTCAGGTCCGTCACCCGCTCGGTCACAACTGATGAACCGATCTGTGCGACGGCTATCCTGGCCGAGATCGCCGAGGAGCTGGTGCGCGGCGTGCTCGCCGACCATCCGCGGGAGAAATTCATCTCGCTGCTGGCGATCTCCGTGTCGCATCTGGAAACCTGCTGGGACCTTCAGCTCGAACTGCCGCTGGCGCTTGCCGATGACACGCGCCGGCCCGGCAGCAGGCGGGGCATGGCGCGCTGGTCGGCCGACCGCGCCATCGACGATATCCGCGATCGCTATGGCTGGGAGGCCGTCGGATACGGCTCGGTCGTGCTGGGCCCCTCTCGTTCCGTGCCCGACGCGTTTCGTGAACTTGCCGAGAGGGATCTCTGATCTGAGTGCGCGCCGTCCGCGCCGCTATCGCGCGCAACCCTGCAAGAACAATTTTGCGACCGCCTGCGCGCGCCGCTCCAGCTCCTTGCGGGTCGGCGCGGGCGCGTGGCCGAACATCACGGCGCGCTGCGGCTGGAAGGCGAGCATGCCGAGCAGCATGCCGGCGGCCTCGCTGGCATTGTCGATCGAGATCAGGCCGCGTTCGTCCTGCGCCTTCAGCCAGTTCGCCAGCGTGCTCTCGGTGCGTTTGATCGCCTTGTTGTAGAAGGTATCCGATATCTCGGGGAATTTATCGCTCTCGCCGATGACCATGCGCAGCAGCCCGATCACGGAGCCGTCGAGTATGAGCTCGCCGACGGCGATCAGTGCATCGCGCAGAGCGCCTTCGACATCGCGGCCATCGCACGCCCTGAGCCTGATCCGCGATACGAAACGGTCGATGCCGTCAGTGACGATCGCCTCGAACAAGGCGGCCTTGTTCGGAAGCAACCGGTACAGCGTCTTGGTGGAGACGCCGGCGCGGCGCGCCACGCTTTCCATGCCCGTCCCCGCATAGCCGCTGCTCGCGAATTCCTGACGTGCCGCGTCGAGGATGACGGTGCGCGTCTCTTCGTCCGGCCGCGCCTGCGGCCGGCCGCGGCCCCGCCGCTCTTCGTTCACATCTCCCGCCTTCGTGATCGCCATCGAGCCATGCCTTTGCATGATGCCTGTCATTCCATTGACAGCTCCAATATGAGCGCTATTTTGGAAAATATCAAGTTTCCAAATTGCAGAGGCTCCCCATGAGCGCCCAGACCCCAACCCTCAAGCCCGTTGACCGGCTTCCGACCGACCCCGCCGATCGGCTTCCGGCGCCGGATTCGGGCGAAACAGCCGCCGTCCTTCCGGTCGCCCCTTCGAAAAAGGACCGGATCCGGCGGACACTGATTGCCGGAGCCGCCGCTGCCCTGCTGGCGACGGCATCGTGGTATGGCTGGGATTACTGGACGGTGGGACGCTTCCTGGTCTCGACCGATGACGCCTATGTGAAGGCCGACAACACCACGATCGCTCCGA
>JAEZEU010000611.1 GCA_023432885.1 Pseudomonadota bacterium
GCGGCGAGGACCACGCCGTGGCCGCAGCGCGGCTGGACGGCCGCTGGCTGACGCTGGACAATCGGCGCATGGCGATGATCGAGGATGCCGATATCAGAAATTACCGGCCGACCTTTGTGATGGATCGCGACGGTGTCCGCCGATACGAGCCTGCGCCGCCGCTGCTCTCCGACATCTCGGCTCATGCTGCGGAGCCGGCCGACCTGCCCGCGTCCGCCGCGCCCGCGGCTATGCTTGCCGCAGCAGCGACGGATTGACAAACGACCCCTATCCAATTCCAGTTGCAGCCGGCCGCTCGCTGGGGGCAGCCTTGAGATCGGCGAGCGCTGGCGCGCCAGGGCGGGGATTGAGATGCGGTCGATTGCGGCGGCGTTCCTCGTACTCCAGTTCGGCTGGACTATGCCGGTCCTGGCGCAAGCTGCGGCGTCGGCCGAGATGCTGCCGCTGTTCGCCAAGAACAAATGCGCCGACCTCAAGGATACAGCCGACCGGTTGTTCTGCGGCGATCCCGATCTCAATGCGTTGGCGCCGAAACTGAGCGGCGCGGCCGAATCCCGCCTGAGCCGCATTTTGGATCGCAGAGCGGCCATTGCCGAGAACGTGGAGTGGATTACTAGCCGCAACTCGAGCTGCGGCATATTCGGCGTGCAGCCGATTCAGCCCGCAGCGCTCGGCGTGGTCAAGGCCTGCCTGATCAAGGCGACGCAGGATCGGATCGCAATCCTGCTCGACGCGAATTTCGACTGCCTCGCCGCCAATACCACCGCCAGCCTCGTGATCTGCGCCGATCCGGAACTGGCAATCGCCGACAGGGAGCTCACGGCGCAGGTGGTCGCACTGATCGGAAAACTCAGGGAAGACGAGGCCAAAGGCGCACTCGCCGAACATGCCAGGTGGGTCCGCACCCGTGATCGCATCTGCGAGCTCGACGACAAGGACAATGTGCCGCTGAACGAACTGGAATCCTCCGAACCCTGCCTGAACGACATGATCAAGCAGAAACAGGCGGAAGTCGCCGCAGCCAAGGGCGATCCGAAAAAACTGTTTGGCAAGGACATACTGTCGCCCTCGCCCGATGCCGATGCGGTCGACCTGTGCGTCGGCCGCATCCATACGTCCAACACTTGCGAGAATTTCCTGCGCATCAGCCGCGTCATCCAGCTCGATACCGAAGTGTCCGAGCGTGAAGCGATCGTGACGGCTGCGGTCGAGATGAAGGTCGTGGCACCATTTTCGATCTGCAGCCCGATCGCAGCGAACTGCACCGGCACATGCTGGGATTTGCAGACGCGACAGCCAAGGCAAGCGGCCGCCAACTCAAGGGAAAATGTCTCGGTCGGCTACCGCCTCACGATCGAAAAATCATTCGCGTTTCAAAAGGCCAAGGACGGCAGCTGGCGCTGCGGTACCGAGGGGCTGCGGCCCGTCGAATACGGAGCTGCGCAGCGCGGGCCTTAGCATTCGTCACCGGTTGCATTTGCTGCACGCACAAGGCGGCTCGCGCATTTGATGCAGTGCGTCTGGGATGCCACCCTCATTTCGTTTGGCGAAATGAAGGCTATGGGAATTTTTTCTTTTTGCGCTTCGTATCCCGCGTTTCATTGACGCGGTCCTTTGCAGCAGCATACGATCTCGGGAGATCCGCTAGAGATCACTGGGAGGGAATGAGATGATGCGTTCTCTGCGTGTTGCTGCCGCCTGCCTGACTTTCCCCGCCACCCCCTTACAATCCGTTCGACCGAGGCGCTTCGCAGGCGCCGCGCTCGCTTTCGGATTTGGCATTGCGCTGTCGCTTGGCGGCGCTGCGGCGCAGACGCCCGCCAAGGGATCGCCAGATCACATCAAGGCTGTAACCACGGCAGTGGACGGGGCGATGATCCGCGCCAACACGGCCATGTCGAACGACTGGCCGACCATCGGCCTCGACTATGCGGAAACGCGTTTCAGCAAGTTGGACCAGATCAATGCCGACAACATCAAGAAGCTGGGCCTCGTGTGGAGTTATCCGCTGGAATCCTCGCGCGGGGTCGAAGCAACGCCCTTGGTTGTCGACGGCATCATGTATGTCACGGCATCTTGGAGCGTGGTGCACGCCATCGATGCCCGCACCGGCAAACGACTCTGGAGCTACGATCCCAAGGTCGACAAGGAGAAGGGCTACAAGGGCTGCTGTGACGTGGTCAATCGCGGCGTCGCGCTGTGGAAGGGCAAGGTGTTCGTCGGCGTCTATGACGGCCGCCTGGTCGCGCTCGACGCGGCTACCGGCAAGGTGGTGTGGGAAAAGGACACGCTGATCAACAAGGAGCACTCCTACACCATCACCGGCGCGCCGCGCGTCTTCAACGGCAAGGTCCTGATCGGCAATGGCGGCGCCGAATACGGCGCGCGCGGCTACATCACCGCCTTTGACGCCGAAACCGGCAACCAGGTGTGGCGCTGGTTCACGGTGCCGGGCGATCCTTCAAAACCGTTCGAGGATGACTCGATGGCAGCGGCGGCGAAGACCTGGGATCCCGCCGGCAAGTACTGGATCAACGGCGGCGGCGGCACGGTGTGGGACACCATCACCTTCGACCCCGATCTGAACATGGTCTATATCGGCACCGGAAACGGCTCGCCGTGGGCGCGCAACGCGCGCAGCCCCGCCGGCGGCGACAATCTCTATCTCGCTTCGCTGGTCGCACTGAACGCCGACACCGGCAAATACATCTGGCATTACCAGGAAACGCCGGGCGACAACTGGGACTATACGTCCACGCAGCCGATGATTCTCGCCGACATCAACATCGACGGCGCACCACGCAAGGTGATCCTCCACGCGCCGAAGAACGGCTTCTTCTTCGTCATTGACCGCACCAACGGCAAGTTCATCTCGGCAAAGAACTTCGTCGATGTGAACTGGGCGACCGGCTACGACGCCAACGGACGGCCGATGGAGGTTGCCGAAGCGCGCGGTGACAAGCCGTTCGACACTATCCCAGGTCCGTACGGCGCCCATAACTGGCATCCGATGTCCTTCAATCCGCAGACCGGCCTTGTCTATTTGCCGGCGCAGAACGTTCCGGTGCGGGTTGTTGAAGACAAGACCTGGAAGCACAACGAAAACGCTCCCGGAAGGCCACATGCCGGCCTCGGCTGGAACATCGGCTTCAACTTCGACGCCGACCCGCCGAAGAACACGCCGTTCGGCCGCCTGATCGCCTGGGACCCCGTGAAGCAGAAGGAAGCCTGGCGGGCCGAATATGTCGCGCCGTGGAACGGCGGCACGCTCACCACCGCCGGCAATCTCGTCTTCCAGGGCTCGGCCGACGGACGCTTCATCGCCTACAACGCGACGACGGGCGAAAAGCTGTGGGAGAAGCCGGTTGGCAGCGGCGTGGTCGCCGCCGCCTCCACCTACATGATCGACGGCAAGCAATATGTTTCGATCGCGGTCGGCTGGGGCGGCGTGTTCGGCATCATGAACCGCGCGACTGAAGCCCAGAGTCCAGGCACGGTCTACACCTTTGCGCTTGACGGCAACGCACCACCGCCGGCCTTCGTGAAATATCAGACCGAGGGACTGCTTGCCGGCGTACCCTATGATCCGAAACACGTCGGCGAGGGCACGCTGCTCTACCTCAGCAATTGCGTGCTCTGTCACGGTGTTCCCGGCGTCGACAAGGGCGGCAATGTCCGCAACCTCGGCTACGTCCCCAAGGAGACCATCGCCAACCTGAAGGACTTCGTGTTCAAGGGCCCGTTCCGCGACCAGGGCATGCCGGACTTTACCGGCAGGTTGAAGGAAGAGGACATCCCGAAGCTGCAGGCCTTCATCCAGGGCACCGCCGACGCGATACGGCCGAAATAAGCAAGGTAGTTCCGGGATGGTGCGCAAGCACCAACCCGGAACCTCGAGGTTGCGGGTTCGAGGCTGCGCCTCGCCCCGGAAT
>JAEZEU010000076.1 GCA_023432885.1 Pseudomonadota bacterium
CATGACGCTACCCCACGCCACGCCCTCACTCTCATTCCAGCACAGGTTTGCCTGGAATCAAGAGCGGGCTTCGCGCGGTGATAGTGCAGGGATTGGTTTTCGGCGCAAGGTGACAAAACAGTGACACACAGCGGTTTCGCTCATGTCGGTTACCGCTGCAGGTCAGCGACGGTGCGGATCGACGTTGGGTACGAACGGCGCGCCGATGACTCGCACCGGCGTCGGGTCGGCGCGATAAGCGGCCGGGCTCGCTGATTCCTGCTTCGCCGCCGCCGGCCCGAACAGCGCGATAATCCCGGCGATAACCACGCTCACGGCGGTCACGGCCGCCAGCAACACCATATTGCGATTGTCTTCGTGGACACTCATGTCGGGAAAACGTCGGGACGTGGATCGGGTTCCATGAGGCTGATCGCAGCCAATGGTGCCGGCTGAGGGGATTGAACCCCCGACCTTCGGTTTACAAAACCGCTGCTCTACCGCTGAGCTAAGCCGGCAAGATGCTGGGATCGGCAAGCGAAATCGGCCGCGAGCGCCACCGAACTGGGCAGCGAATACCAGACTTGGCTTTAAAGAACCACCCTCAGCGTCGCCGTTTTCCACGCGGCCATGCCGGGCTAGTTCCGTGAAACGTCGGCCTGACAAATGCTTCCAACTCGTATTTAATGCAATCTGAGAAGCGGGCACGGCGCGCATGTTCGGGATTCTGGGTCTCGGTTTTCTCGTGGGCATGCAGCATGCCCTCGAGGCCGATCACATCGCTGCCGTCTCCAGCATCGCCGCGCGCCGCAGCCGCGTCAGCGACATCGTCAAGCACGGCCTGACCTGGGGCCTCGGCCATACGCTGACCCTTTTCGTTTTTGCCGGAGTTGCGATTCTGCTCGGCCGCGCCATCCCGGACACCGTCGTCAAGCCGGTCGAGGCGGCCGTTGGCATCATGCTGGTGGGTTTGGGCAGTCATGTATTGTGGCGGCTGTGGCGCGACCGCGTGCATTTCCATCGCCACGGCCACGCCGATGGCACCGTACACTTCCACGCCCACAGCCACGCCGGTGAGGCGCTGCCGCATTCCCCTGCCGTGCACGTCCATGAACGCGGGTTCCGCTGGCGTACGCTGCTGGTCGGGCTGATGCACGGCATGGCGGGGTCTGCGGCGCTGTTGGTGCTTGCCGCCGCGCAAGCCTCGAGCCTCGCGGCGGGACTCGGCTATGTCGCATTGTTCGGCGTCGGCTCGATGATCGGCATGGGCGCGCTATCGGCTGTCATCGCCGTTCCGCTGGCGGTTTCCGCGCGTTTTCTCACCGCCGCCAACCATGCACTGCAGGCGGCGGTGGGAGTTCTCACAATCGCCATCGGGTTCACGAGGCTGATCGAAAACGCGCTCGCCTGACCCCGCGTTAACATTTCCTAATCGCACCATTCGCATTTGTGCGTGCGCCAATCCTTACACATTAGGCTTACCCGCAATTTCGCCTGCGGTCTTAACCCCTGTGGCCGCGCGTTCGATTAGGTTGCGGCGAAACGAAGGCGGATAGTACATGCGCGTTGGTGTGGCGTTCGGATTTTTGATGGCGATGATGACGTCCTCGGCTGTTGCCGGCGGCGGCTTCGAGATCGTGATTCCGGCCCGGCCGGGCGTTCCCGTGATCATCAATGGCATCGATGCATCCTATGCGGTTGTCGAAGGCGATTGGGGTCTATTGAGGGGTACGCACGTACAGCCCACAGTGTACGGCGGCCGCTATGTCGATCCGGTGCCGAATGTCGGACATTACTATCCGAGTGCGGGTCACATGCCCGGCTACGGCCGTCTCGAAATTGAACCGCCAGCCAATCGCAAACTGCCGCAGGAAGCCGAGAGCTACAACCGCTCCTGGTCCGCGCAATCGACCCCGCAGCTCGAAATCCCCGCCAGTCCACCGCCGGTGATTGTCGCGCCACAGATCGATTACGACTGGCAGCACGGACGTTATCCGCGGCCGCGCCCGCATCGTTGATGCCATGTAACAGCCAGCCAACAACAAGACCCCTACAGGAGAGAGTAATGCGTCATTTGATTTCAGGAGTTGTAGCGGCAGTTGCCGTCATGGCCGCGGCGCCCGCAATGGCGTGCGGTGCCTATTCGTGCGGCGCGCCCTGCGGTTATTCCTATGGCTATAGCCCGTGCGTGCAGCCGCGCTATGTCGCTCCCGTTGCGAGCTACAGCTATGGCTATGGCGGGTATGGTTATGGCTGCGGCACCGGCTGCGGCTGGGCTGCCGCCCGTCTCGCCGAGCCGGCCACCCAATACTATTACGTGAACCAGGGCCCGACCTACACCGGTCCGGGCGCCTGGGCGCCGCAGCCGACCTATTACGAGCCGTCGGTGTATGGCTGGAGCAACTATGCTCGCCCCTACAACTACGGCTATGTCGCGCGTCCGCGCTATTGGGGCCCGCGCGCCTATGGCTACCGCGCCTGGCGTCCGTATGGCAGCGTCTATCGCTACGGCTATGCGCATCGCTACGCTGCGCCGTACCACGGCCAGCGCGTGCTGCGCCGCCACTACTGACCTGAACAAGGTTTTAGATCGAGACGCCCGCTCGCGTCGAGCGGGCGTTCTGTTTTCGCAAACCTCACCCCCTCATGGTGAGGAGCGATCGCGCGTCTCCGGACAAGGCTTCGCATCGCCGGGCGAACCATGAGGCCACTGGCGGTCTTCATCCTTCGAGATGCGACCTGATGGCCGCTCCTCAAGATGAGGGTGGCCTATTTCGGCATCAATCCCAGCCGGCTTGTCCCGACGTAGAGCGCCAGCACCGCGGCGTTGGAAACGTTGAGGCTCTTGATCTCGCCGGGCATGTCGAGCCGCGCCACGGTGGCGCACGTTTCGCGCGTGAGTTGCCGCAAGCCCTTGCCTTCGGCGCCCAAAACCAGCGCCAAGGGCTCGCGCAATTCCACCTTGGAAAGATCATCGGTGCCCTCGCTGTCGAGCCCCACGGTGAGGAAGCCGCGCTCGTTCAGCGCAGTGAGTGCCCGCGCCAGGTTCTGCACCAGCACCAGCGGCACCAGCTCCAGTGCGCCGGAAGCGGATTTCGCCAGCACGCCGGTCGCCTCCGGGCTGTGCCGTGCGGTGGTGACGATCGCCTTGACCGCGAAAGCCGCTGCCGAGCGCAGGATGGCGCCGACATTGTGCGGGTCGGTGATCTGGTCGAGCACCAGCACGATGCCTTCCTGCTTCAAGGTCGCGATGTCCGGCGAGGGCAGGGGATCGGCTTCTGCCAGCATGCCCTGATGGACGGCGTCCGGCCCGAGCCGCTGGTCGATCAGTTGTGGGCGGACGATCTCCGGCGTGATGCGGGTATCGATGCTTTCCTCGGCCAGCCGACGCGCCGCATTCTCGGTGAGCAGGAGCTTGCGGATCTTCCGCCGCGGATTGGCCAGCGCCGCGGAAACCGTGTGCCAGCCATAGAGGATCGCCGGCCCGTCACCGCCGGGATCGCGGTCCCGCCAGGACGGGCGCGAATCCGCGCGCGGGCCGGATTTCCGACCCTTTTCGAAGGATTTAGCCCCGCCTTTTCGGAACGGCGGCTTGCGATCGCGATTGGTCATGCAAGGCTTGTGTCACGGGTTCCGGATTCTGGCAATTTGCCCCCGTTTTGAGGGTGGATTTGAGCGCCTCCGTCGGTTGACTTTGTGGGTCCGCTTACCCATAAACGCGCGACCGCGCTTCGTCTTCCGGCAGGCGCGGGCCCAGCGCCATATCGATGGTCCTGTCCGCCGCCACTTTTAGCGGACGACTTGCTGACGCTGTTGGGACGGGGGAGTGTCCCGAGTGGCAAAGGGAGCTGACTGTAAATCAGCCGTCTTACGACTTCGCAGGTTCGAGTCCTGCCTCCCCCACCAGCCTTCGCGAGCTACGGCTCGGTAGGCCAGCCTAACTCTCTCCAACGCGAAGCGAGCGAAGGCTGTCGCGCCAAAGCCGGCAAGGGCGAGGGCGGACTGTTAGCTGTCCTATCCTCGACCGGCTCTGCCCTGACCATCCCCCGAATGCTTTCTCATAGTCGCTATACTCAAACTCCGGATTCGATCGGTTGGTTCAACTGGCGGTATCGAGTGTACGGACAGCCTCGTGCAGATATTTGAGGGCCTTGCCCGGCAGGTCCTTGGCGGCCATCTGCGATGTGTGGGCACTCACGCACACCGCATAGCGACGGCCAACCCGTGCGTTGCGAACGGGCATGGCCATTGAGACCAGGCCGTTCTCGATCTCCTGATCAACAAGGCTGTATCCACGGCGTTGGATCTCCTTCACGATTTCTCTGAGCTGCTTCGGGTCCGTTTCGGTTTTCGGCGTGAGGGGCTTGGTGCGCTTGCTGCGTATAATCCGCTCCATTTCAGCGTCCGGCAGGCCGCTCAGAATTGCCCGACCCATTGAAGTGCAAAAGGCTGGCAGGCGGCTGCCGATATCTGAACGGATCGTCACCAACTGATTGGCCGGGGCTCTGGCGACGATCACGATTTCCTCGCCGTCGAGCACCGACATCGTAGCTGTTAGGCCCGATTTCGACCTGAGCTCGCGCAGTACCGGTTCCGCGAGCTGAATAATCGTTTGCGACGACAGATAGGCATATCCCAGTCGCAGGACACGCGGTGTGAGACTGAAGGTATGTCCGTCAAAATCAGCATACCCGGACGCCACCAGGCTGCGCAGAATACGCCGAGCGGTAGCCTTTGTCGTTGAGGCCGCCTCCGCTACCTCGGTGATAGAGAGCCGCTTCCGCCGTTCCGAGAAAATCTCAATAACAGCCAAACCTCGAATGAATGAGGACAGCTGCTCTTTGTCTCTGCCTTCCGGCGCTGTGATGCCCATTCGTAAGTCCTTTATCGCTGCTCATCCGCAATGAGCAGATCAAAACCGGTATTGACAAGGCTGGCACC
>JAEZEU010000117.1 GCA_023432885.1 Pseudomonadota bacterium
TGGGTCACGAAGATCACGGACATGCCGAACTCGCGCTGCAATTCACGCAGCAGGAGCAGAATCTGGATTTGCACGGTGGCATCCAGCGCCGTGGTCGGCTCGTCCGCCAGCAATATCTTCGGCTTGCACGACAAGGCGAGCGCGATCATCGCGCGCTGCCGCATGCCGCCACTCATCTCATGCGGGTGGGAATCAAGCCGCCGCCTGGCGGATGGAATCCGCACCACTTCCAGCATTTCCAGCGCCCGCGCCCTGCCCTCGCGCTCGCTCTTGCCCTCGTGGCGCATCACGGTTTCGGCGATCTGCTTGCCGATGGTGTAGACGGGATCGAGCGCCAGCGCCGGCTCCTGGAAGATCATCGACACGGTCTGGCCCCGGAAATCCGACAGATCTTCCTCGCTCATGGCGAGCACGTCGCGCCCGAGAACCTTCACGGTTCCGGAAATCTGCGTGCGCTTCTTCGGCAACAGCCGCATCAGCGCACGCAGGGTCACGCTTTTTCCGGACCCGGACTCGCCGAGCAGCCCGAGCACCTCGCCTTCGCCGAGCGACAGGCTCAAATCGTTCACCGCGTGCACGGTGCGATCGCCGGTGAAACGAATGTTGAGACTGTCGATCTCGACGAGCTTGCTCATGGCAGTTTTGGCACCTTCTGGTGAAAGTCGGTCGCCCGCTGGAATGCGGCGCCGATCCGGATCAGCATGGCCTCGTCGAACGAACGGCCGATGATCTGCATACCAACCGGCAGGCCTGACCTCGTGAAGCCCGACGGAATCGAGAGCGACGGCAGGCCGAGATAGTTGATCGGGCGGGTGAAGCGGGTGATGCGCTGGATCACCGCCTCCGCCTCCAGGCTGTTGCCGACGTCGCTCTCGGCAATCGTCACCGCAGGCATCGGCGCGACCGGCGCGATCACCGCATCCGTTCCCTCGACGGCGGCAAGATAGGCTGCCAGCGCGGGGCCGCGCCAGCGCATCGCCTCCAGATAGGACACTGCCGGGATCGCCAGCGCATTCTGCAGCCGCATCAGTACCTGCGCGCCATAGTCCTGCGGCCGCTCGATCATCCAGCGCTTGTGCAGCGCGGCCGCCTCGGTCGCGAGCACGAACTGGCAGGCCGCGGTGAGCTGGCGCTGATCCGGCAGATCGACCCTGACGATCTCGGCGCCTTCCTTCCGCAAGGTCGCGAGCGTCTCGTCCAGAACGCGCGCGACCTCCGCATCGAGATCGTCGACATAGAAGGCCGCGGGCAGGCCGATCTTCAATCCCCTGATCGGCTGCTTCGCTGCGGCCATGTAGTCCGGCACCGGCAGATCCGATGCGGTCGGGTCCTCGGGATCGGCGCCCGCCATCAAGCCCGTCAGCAGGGCGCAGTCTTCGACCGTTTGCGCCAGCGGGCCGACCGTATCGAGCGACCATGACAGCGGCATCGCGCCGGCGCGGCTGACGCGTCCAACGGTGGTCTTCAGACCCGTGACGCCGCAAAAATGCGCGGGCATCCGGATCGAGCCGCCGGTATCCGATCCCAGCGCGGCGAAGGTCAGGCGCGCGGCGACCGCGGAGCCCGATCCTGAGGAGGAGCCGCCGGTGATGTGGTCGGTATTCCAAGGGTTGCGCACGGCGCCGTAGTGCGGGTTGTGCCCGGTAGGACCATAGGCGAACTCCACCATCTGCAGCGAGCCGAGCCGGACCGTGCCGGCGTCCTTTAGCCGCTGTAGCGCGGTGGAAGTCGTCGTCGCCACGAAATCCTTGCGGATTTTCGAGCCGCAGGTGACGATCTTGCCCTTGTCGTAATACATGTCCTTGTGCGCCAGCGGCACGCCATGCAGCGCGCCCTTGGGCCCGCCTTTCGCCAGTGCCGCGTCGGCGGCATCTGCCGCCTTCAGCGCGTCCTCGGCTTCGATCGCCATGAAGGCGTTGAGCTTCGGATTGAATCTCGCGATGCGGTCGAGACAGGATTGCGTCACCTCGCGCGAAGACACCTTCTTCTCGGCGATCGCCTTCGCAACATCCGTCAGCGACATCAGGGCCGGATCGCCGCTCATTTCGTCACCTTGGCGGCTTGCACGAGCAGGAAGGTCGCGGGCTCGAGATCGAACGGAAGGGTGCCGGAGACCGGCGCAAAGCCCTCGAAGGCAGGGCCGATGGAATTGGCGATGCGCGCCGCCACGTCACTGTCGACCGGCACGTCTGCCACGTCGCTCATGGCCTTGATCTCTTTCGCTGTCGGTCTTGTCATGCCGCGTTCATTCCCTCTTTCTTGCGCATGATCTTTCGAAAAGCCGGTGCCCACTTTTGCGCTCTCGCGGCCCTTCGGGTCGGATCATGCATGCGCGCGGGTGTGCCCTGAGCCTGGAATGGCCATGTAGCACGCCGCTTCATGGCCCATTGTATCGACGGCGGTGAGCTTTGGCGTGGCTTTTGCGCAGAGCGGCTCCGCAAACGGACATCTTGTGTGGAAGCGGCAGCCCGGCGGCGGATCGATCGGATTCGGCGGATCGCCCGAGATCGGCGGCGTCTCGGTGCGGTTGTCCGGATCGGACGACGGCATCGCCGCGAGCAGCGCGCGGGTATAGGGGTGGGCCGGCTGGTCCCAGACCTTGTCCACCGGGCCGAGCTCGACGACTTCGCCGAGATACATCACCAGCACGCGGTCAGAGATGTAACGAACCACGTTGAGGTCGTGACTGATGAAGAGATAAGTCAGCCCGAACTCGCGCTTCAGATCGGCGAGCAGATTGAGCACCTGCGCCTCGACGGACTTGTCGAGCGCGGAGACCGCTTCATCCAGGATCACAAGGCGCGGCGACAGCGCCAGCGCGCGGGCGATGTTGACGCGCTGGCGCTGGCCGCCGGAAATCTCGTGCGGATAGCGGTTGGCAAAGGTTTCGGGCCGCAAGCCGACCTTGCCAAGCAGCTCGCGCGCCAGCTGCCGTGCCGCCTGGTCCGCCATGCCATGCACTTTCGGACCGAACGCGATGGATTCCTCAATGGTCAGGCGCGGGTTGAGCGAGGCGTAGCTGTCCTGGAACACCATCTGCATGCCGCGGCGCAATTCGCGCAAGGACAGCGCGCGGCCGACCTGCATGCCGTCATAGACGATGTCGCCGGCATCGCGCTTCATCAGATGCATCAGCAGCCGAGCGGTGGTGGACTTGCCGCAGCCGGACTCGCCGACGATGCCGACGGTCTCGCCCTTCAGCACGGTGAAGGAGACATCGTCCACCGCACGCACGGTCTTGCGCGCACTGAACAGCTCGCCGCGCACCGGAAAATGCTTTGTCAGGCCCGTGACCTGCAACAACGGCTGCGCCGCGCCGCCGCGATCCTCCACGGGCTGCAGCATGTCGATGGTCTCGCCGATCTCGCTCATCTCACCTCTCCCTTTGGGATAGGTGAAGTGCCGACGCCGGACCGTTTTGGGCCAAACTCGTCATCTCAGTTCCTGATATCCATCGCGCTGCGCATGCCGTCGCTGAGCAGGTTGAAGCAGATCGACACCGCAAAGATCATCACGCCCGGCAGCGCCGCAACCCAAGGATTGACGTAGATCGCGGTGCGCAGCGTGTTCAGCATCAGGCCCCATTCCGGCTCCGGCGGCTTGGTGCCGAGCCCGAGGAAGGACAGACCGGCGGCCAGGATCATCGATACCGAAATCAGCCCGGTGGCGTAGACGAAGATCGGTCCCAGCACGTTGCCCAGCATGTGCACGCGCATGATGGTGAAAGGCCCGGCGCCAGAGGCGCGCGCGGCTTCCACGAAATCCATGTTGCGCACGCCGGTCGTGACGCTCTCGGCCACGCGGGTGATCTGCGGCACGAAGACGACGGTCAAGGAAACGATGGAGTTGACGATGCCGGCGCCCAGCGCGCCGGAAATGGCGATCGCCAGCAGCACGGAGGGGAAAGCGTAGAACACGTCGACGGTGCGCATGATCGCGGTATTGACGCGGCCGCCGACATAACCCGCCACCAGGCCGAGCGAGGTGCCGATCACGAAGGCGAGGATCACAGGCAGGATGCCGATGATCAGCGAGAGCCGGCCGCCATAGATCAGCCGCGCCAGCATGTCGCGTCCGAGTTCGTCGGTGCCGAGCGGATAGTTCGGCGTGCCGATGTGGCGAAGCCTGCGGATCATCGAACCCTGATAGGGATCGGCAAGCCCGAGCCACGGCGCGAGCAGCGCCGAGAGGAAGATCAGCAGCAGGATCAACGCGCAGGCCATGGACACCTTGTCGCGCAGGAGGCGCCGGCCGACGGTGGCCCAATAACCGCGCGCCTTGGTGGCGGGGGCGGCCTGTAGCGCAAGATCCGATATCGCGCTCATGGCATCAGCCCCGCTTGATGCGCGGATCGATCGCGGCCTGCGCCACGTCGACCAGCAGGTTCAGGAGCACGAAGAACAGCGCCAGCACCAGTATCGTGCCCTGCAACAGCGGCAGGTCGCGCTGGAAGATCGCGGAATTAAGCAGCAGGCCCGAGCCGGGCCAGGAGAACACGGTCTCGATCAGGATCGAGCCGCCCAGCATGTAGCCGAGCTGCAGGCCCATAACCGCCATCGCAGTCGGCGCCGCATTCTTGATGACGTGCTTGAACACCTCGGTTTCGCGCAGGCCCTTGGCGCGGAGCGCCTCGACAAAGTCCTGCGAAAGGATGTCGCCTGTCAGCGCGCGCACGGTGCGGGTGACGATGCCCATCGGGATCACCGACGTCGTGATCGCCGGCAGCACCAGATATTTCAGGTGTTCCCAGTCCCACGCCCAGGCGCCGGAGCCGCCGGGGCCCGCGCCGACGGCCGGCAACCAGTTGAGCTGCACGGAGAAGATGATCACCAGCACCATGCCGCGCCAGTAATGCGGCACCGAGACGCCCGCGATGGCAAAGGAAGTCGCGACCTTGTCGATCCAGCTGTCGCGGAAATAACCGGCGATCAGGCCGAACAGCAGGCCCAGCGTGAAGCCGATCACGGCAGCCGCAATCGCCAGCGTCACGGTGTTCTGCACCGCGCGCAGCACTTCGCTCAGAACAGGCCGTCCCGTCGCGATAGACGCCCCGAGATCGCCGTGAAGCGCCCGCCACAGCCACAGGCCGAACTGCACCGGCAGCGGCCGGTCGAAGCCATAGGCCGTCCGCAGTTGCGCCGCCAGCTCCTGCGAGGCGTCGGCCGGCAGCACGGCGACGAGCGGATCACCGGGCGTGATGTGCACCAGCAGGAAGCACACCAGCGCCACGCTGATCACGATCGGGATGACGTAGACGATGCGTCTGAGAACGTAGAGAAGCACGGGGTTGCCTAGCAAAATGCAGCACAACGATATGCGAAGGCTCTCACCTCGTCATGGCCGGGCTTGTCCCGGCCATCCACGTCTTGGCCACCAGCAAGAAAGGCGTGGATGCCCGGGAAAAGCCCGGGCATGACGAATGATGGAGCGGAGCAGGCCTCACGGCGTCATCGTGATCGGCGAAAAGTCCACGAACCAGCTCTTGGGCTGCACGAAGTTCTTGATCTTCGGGCTCATGGCGCGCGGGGAGACGTCGTGGGCGACATAGAGGAATGCCGCGTCGTCGACAGAGGCCGCGTGCAGTTCGGCCAGCGCCTTGTCGCGCTCGGCCGGATCGAAGGTCTGCCGCGCCTTGGTGACAAGCTCGTCGAACTTGGGATTGTTGATGAAACCCCAGTTATTCGACACCGGCGGGGCCATCGACGATTGCAGGAAGCGCACCAGGGCGAAGAACGGATCCATCGCCGCATAGGTGACGTTGGTGGCATTGGAGCCGTTGGCGGTCGGGTCCTTGGCTCCGCGCCGCCAGTTGGTGAACAGCGTGTTCCACTCGATGACGTCGAGCTGCACATCGAAGTAGCACTCTGCCAACGCCTGCTGCAGATATTCATTCATCGGCAGCGGCATCATCTGGCCGGAACCCGACGCCGAGGTCTGCGTCTTCACGGTCAGCTTCTTGTTGGGGCCGAAGCCGGCCTCCTGCATCAGCTTCTGCGCGGCGGCCTTGTCATACTTGATCTGGAACGTCGGATTGCCGCGCCAGGGATGGCCGGGCTCAAAGGTGCCGCTCGCCGGCACCATCAGGCCGCCAAGCAGGCCATCGCGCATGCCTTCGCGGTCAATGCAGAGATTGGCCGCCTTGCGGACGCGGATGTCGTTCCACGGCGAGCCCTCGATGCGCGAAAACTGCCAGGGCCAGACATGCGGCGATTCATTGGCCTGCAGCACGAAGCCGCGCTGCTTGATTTCCGGCAGGGCATCCGGCGCCGGCGCCTCGATCCACTCGACCTGGCCGGAAAGCAGCGCCGCGGTGCGGGCGTTGGCTTCCGGCATCGGCAGCAGCACCATCCTGTCGACCTTGGGCACGCGCGCCTTGTCCCAATAGCCGTCGTTCTTCACCAGCTCTAACCGCTCGCGCGGCGTGAACTTCGACATCTTCCACGGACCGGTACCGGAAGCATCGCGCGCGAACGCCGCCCACGCCGCCTGAGACTTCGCCTTGGCGTCGGCGCCTTCGGCGGCGTCATAAAGCTTCTGCCACTTGGCCGGGCTTGCCATGAACAGATTCGTCAGGTTGATCGGCAGGAAGCTGTCAGGCTCCTTGGTGGTGAGCTCCACCGTCATGTCGTCGATCTTGCGCGCCGAAGCGAGCGTCGGCATGCGCGAGGCGGTGACACCGACCTGGCTGGCGTCGAAATGCGGCGCGTCCTGTTTCAGCACCTTCTCGACATTCCAGACCACGGCATCGGCGTTGAACGGCGAGCCGTCATGAAAGGTGACGCCGGGACGCAGCTTGAAGATCCACTTCTTCTTGTCGGCGTCATCGACCTTCCATTCGGTCGCAAGCCCCGGAATGACGACGCTCGGCTTGTCCTTCGAGGACAGGTCCCACAGCGTCAGCCCGTCATACATGGTGAGGCCCGTGAAGCGATTGCCCTCAAACCCCTGGTCGGGCTGGCCGAGGGTGCGCGGAATATCGGCAGCGGTCATGCCGATGCGCAGCACGGCTTCGGCGCTCGCGGTTTGCGGCAGCGCAACCGTCAACACGGTCGCCAGCATCCAGGCCGTCTTGCTCAGGCTGGTTCGAGAAGTCTTGTTACGCATCGCAGCAAATCCCTTCTTCCAGACTTGGGGTGACTATTTCTTAAGCAATCGTATGCAACGGCCATGCCAAGGGGAGCGCTTGCCGGGGAGGACTGGCATTTGGCCGTACAAGTCTCTGCGAGCGAGCATGCAAGCGCCGCCCTTGTGCCCGCTCTGGCACCAACCTTGCATTTTTAGGCTCCAAACCCCGGCCACTGGAGCTTAGTTCATGCGCACCCGAATTTCGATGCTTCTTGCTGCCGCGGCGCTCGCCGCCGGCCTTCCAGCCCTCCCGGCGCGAGCCGAAACGGTTTTGCGCTACGGCATCTCGATGGCGGATATTCCGCAGACCACCGGCCAGCCCGACCGCGGCGCCGGGGCCTATCAGTTCTCCGCCTACACGATCTACGACCCGCTGGTGGCCTGGGAAATGGATGTCGCCGACCGTCCGGGAAAACTGGTGCCGGGGCTAGCCACCGAATGGAAGGTGGATGAAGCGGACAAGACCAAGTGGCGCTTTTCCTTGCGCAAGGGCGTAAAGTTCCACGACGGCAGCGAGTTCAACGCCGATGCGGTGATCTGGAATCTCGACAAGGTGCTGAACGAGAAGGCGCCGCAGTTCGACAAGCGCCAGAGTGCGCAGGTCAAGACCCGCCTGCCCTCGGTCGCGGGCTACGCCAAGGTCGACGACTTCACGGTCGAGATCACCACCAAAACGGTCGACTCCTTTTTCCCCTACCAGATGCTCTGGTTCCTGGTCTCCAGTCCCGCGCAATATGAAAAGCTCGGCAAGGACTGGGACAAGTTCGCCAAGGAGCCGTCCGGCACTGGGCCGTTCAAGCTGACGAAACTCGTGCCGCGCGAGCTCGCCGAGCTGAGCAAGAACAACGATTATTGGGACAAGAAGCGGCTCCCCAAGGTCGACAAGATGATCCTGATCCCGATGCCGGAGGCGCTGACACGCACCAATGCGCTGCTCGCCGGACAGGTGGACCTGATCGAGACCCCGGCGCCGGACGCCGTGCCCCAGCTCAAGGCCGCCGGCATGAAAATCGTCGACAACGTCACGCCGCATGTCTGGAATTATCACCTGAGCGTGCTCCCCGGATCGCCCTGGACCGACATCCGCCTGCGCAAGGCGCTCAACCTCGCGATTGACCGCGACGCCGTGGTCGGCCTGATGAACGGTCTGGCAAAGCCGGCCAAGGGACAGGTCGACCCGTCGCGCCCATGGTTCGGCAAGCCAACCTTCGAGCTGAAATACGACGTCGCCGCCGCCAAGAAGCTGGTTGCCGAGGCCGGCTATTCCAGGGACAAACCCCTGAAGACCACCTTCATCATCGCCCAGGGCGGCACCGGACAGATGCTGTCCCTGCCGATGAATGAATTCCTGCAACAGAGTTTCAAGGAGATCGGCATCGACGTGGACTTCAAGGTGGTCGAGCTGGAGACGCTGTATACGCATTGGCGCAAGGGCGCGGCCGACGAGATGAATGCCGGCATCACCTCCAACAACATCGCCTATGTCACCTCAGACCCGCTGTACGCTATCGTGCGCTTCTTCCACTCCGGCCAGATCGCGCCTGTCGGCGTCAACTGGGGCGGCTACAAGAATCCCAAGGTCGACGCCCTGATCGACGAGGCCAAGCAGACCTTCGACGTCGCCAAGCAGGACGAATTGCTGGCGCGGGCGCACGCCCAGATCGTCGACGATGCCGCTCTGGTCTGGGTCGTTCACGACACCAACCCGCACGCGCTGTCGCCCAAGGTGAAGAAATTCGTGCAAGCTCAGCACTGGTTCCAGGACCTCACGCAGATCGGGCTGGAGTGAGCTCACTACACCTGTCCCTATCGTGATCCTGGCGCAGGCCGGGACCGGTACCGCGTGATCTATCGATCGCGACACCAGACGTCAGTCTGCAGCAACGCAAAGCCGGGGTTATGGGCTCCGGCCTGCGCCGGTGTGACCGCGGAGTTTGCGACACGCGCGGCGTGCGCCTGCGCTACTTCGTCAGCAGCGCATACGCGCCGTTCCAGTCGGCCGGCGGCGGGTTTTCGATATAGCTGCGGATGCGCGCCTCATAGAGCCGGTACAGGGCGGACAGCGCCTGGCCGTCGTCGCTGTTGCGGCC
>JAEZEU010000133.1 GCA_023432885.1 Pseudomonadota bacterium
GCGCCACGCCGCTACATTGTGGCCACAGGTGCTCACCCAGCATGCGGTAGTCTGGCAGGCGCGTTGATCAGCCCCGCCGTTTTGCGTTCGCCGCGATCGCCAGCAGCGTTCGCTGGGCGATCACGGATGCCAGCGATGTCTGCTTGCGCATGTCGAGCGCGGATGTCGCAAGCTGGTCGATGATGCCGACCAGACGCTGCGGTGTGAAATTGCGGAGCGCGGTTTCCACCGTGCCCTTCCGGGAAAAGTGCAGGCGCGGGAAGCCGCCGTCGAGCACCGTCGAGAGCGGCGTGCCCTCGGCAAGCGATAGCGCGGATTTGTGCAGCCAGGCTGCCTGCCGCTGCGCTGCGGCGATAATGACTCCGGGATAGGTTCCGGCAACCATGGCTTTGGCGAACTCGCTTTCGACCACGGCCGCATTGCCGGCAAATGCCGCGTCCACGATCGGATCGAGTTTTAAGTCGGAGGCGTCGGAAACGACGGCCATGACATCATCGAGCGTGACCTCGCCCTTGCCGTGAGCGTAGAGCGCGAGCTTGCGCAGCTCGTTGCGCGAGGCCTGACGATCGCCGCCGAGCAGGCCCATGAGGGTCGAGCGGGCATCCTGCGCGATGCGCAAATTCGAAGGTCTCAACTCGTCGTCGATCAGTTTTGCCAGATCGCGCTCGGTGTCGGGATAGCAGGCGATCGCGACTGCGTTCTTGGCGCGTTCGCAGGCCTTGCGCAGCGGTGATTCGGGCCGCAGCTCGCCGGCCTCGATGACGATGCGGCAGTCGCGGATCGGCATTTCCGCCAGCGTGTCGATGCCGGCGGCGAAACTGCGCGAGCCGGCGCGGACCCGGATGGCACGGCGGCCGCCGAACAGCGGGACCGTCATCGCTTCATCCACCAGGCGCGAGGGCTCGGCGGCGAGCTCGTCGCCGTCGAGGCGCACCACCGAAAAGGGATCGTTGGGATCGTCGACCGCGGAGGCCATCAGCGCGTCGGCGCGCTCGTGGACCAGGCCGGTATCCGGCCCGTACAGCAGGATGATCGGGCGGCCGGGGTCGGGCCGGGCCAGGAAGCTGTCGATGTCTTTTCCGCGGAGTGCGACCACGTATCAGCTTTTCAATTCGTCTTCCCGGGACACGAGATGGACCCGGAATTCCGAGGTTTCGATGCTGCGCATCGCCCCGGAACGAGGGGGACGACTACGTGCCGGCGGTGAAATAGGACGCAAGGCGCGTCTGAATGTGCTCGGCGATCTCCTGGGCGGCACGGTCTTCGGCGTCGCGGAAGGCGCGCTCGCGGGCGAACCGCTGGACCTGACCGGAGAACGTGTCATAGGACACCCGCGAGAAGGTCGAGCCGGTCATGACAGACTTGTTGGTGGCGAGGTCGACCAGATTATACTGTGCGTCGATGCCGTAATTCTCCGACGTCGGCAGTGCGGTTTGCGGATCGACCATCAGTGAGGAGCGGGTGCTGGTGAAGCGCAAGACGAGCTTGTGCGTCGGCGGCAGGCCGGTGGCTTGGCCGTAGAGCTTGAACGCCAGGGCGTTGCGGATCTCGACACCGATACGGGCATCTCGCGACCCCTTCGGCTTGTCGACCGGCGGCAGCTCGACGCTCATCAGCTTCTCGCGCAGGGCGGGTGCGCCGTCGGCGCGCTCGGCATACATCGGCTGGAAGCAGCCGGCCGTAAGCCCTGCGAGGGCAGCCACGGCCAACAACCGAACGGCGATGCGGGTCCTAGCCGACCACATTGACGATCCTCTTGGGCACAACGATCACTTTCCGGACGGGTTTGCCGCCCAAGGCCGCTTTTACCGCATCGAGTGCCAGAACGGCACCCTCAATTTCCGGTGTCTGGGCCTCGCTCGCCACCGTGACTTCGCCGCGCTTCTTGCCGTTGACCTGGACAACCAGAGTCATGGTTTCTTCAACCAGCAAATCGCGTTCCATTTGCGGCCAATCGGCCTCCGAAACCAGCCCGGGCTGGCCCAGCACCTGCCAGCATTCCTCGGCCAGATGCGGCATCATGGGCGAAATCAGTTGCACAAGGATGACCGCAGCCTCCTTGATCGCCCAAGATAAATCTGGCGCGAGACCGGCAGATGGAGACCCGGCCTTGGCCAGCACATCGGCCAGCGCGTTGGTGAACTCGCGGATATGGGCGAGGCAGACGTTGAAATGCAGCCGCTCGATTCCCGTCGAGACCTTGTCCAGCGTGCCGTGGCCGGCCTTGCGCAGGGCCAGCGCATCGGCGCCGAAAGCGGTGGGACGGCTCGCGGGCGCTGACCGGGAGATGGCAGCCGCCTCGTTCACCAGCCGCCACAGCCGCTGCACGTAGCGCGCTGCGCCTTGCACGCGCTCGTCGCTCCAGATCACGTCGCGGTCGGGCGGGGAGTCCGACAGCATGAACCAGCGCGCGACGTCGGCACCGTAGGTCGCGATGATGTCGTCGGGGTCGACGGTGTTCTTCTTCGACTTCGACATCTTCTCGATCGGGCCGATCGTGATCGGCTCGCCGCCATAGATCATCGAGGCGCGGCGTTCGCTGCCGATCATCTCGATCTTCACCTCGGCAGGCGTCACATAGGTGCCGTCGGGCTTCTGGTAGGTCTCATGCACCACCATGCCCTGGGTGAACATGCCGGCGAACGGCTCCTTCATGTCGATATGGCCGGTCGCCTTCATCGCCCGGGTGAAGAAGCGGCTGTAGAGCAGATGCAGGATCGCGTGCTCGACGCCGCCGATATACTGATCGACCGGCATCATGCGGTCGGCGATCTTCGGCGTGGTCGGCGCGTTCTCGTTCCAGGGATCGGTGAAGCGCGCAAAATACCAGGACGAGTCCACAAAGGTGTCCATGGTGTCGGTTTCGCGCTGGGCCTTGCCGCCGCACTTGGGGCAGTTGACGTGCTTCCAGGTCGGATGATGGTCGAGCGCATTGCCCGGCTTGTCGAACGTCGCATCCTCCGGCAGCGTTACCGGCAAGTCCTTGTCCGGCACCGGCACCACGTCGCATTTCGGGCAATGGATGACGGGGATCGGGCAGCCCCAATAACGCTGGCGCGAAATACCCCAGTCGCGCAGGCGGAAATTCACCTGCCGCTCGCCGACCGGCTCATTGCCGCGCCTCTCGGTCTCGAGGCGCCTTGCCACTTCCTCCTTGGCCTGGTCGATGGTCATGCCGTCGAGGAAGCGCGAGTTGATCATGCGGCCATCGCCGTCATAGGCGGTGTCGGTGATCACGAATGTATTCGGGTCCTGTCCCTCGGGGCAGACCACCGGGATGTTGCCGAGCTTGTACTTGTTGACGAAATCGAGGTCGCGCTGGTCGTGCGCGGGACAGCCGAAGATCGCGCCGGTGCCGTATTCCATCAGCACGAAGTTCGCGACGTAAACCGGCAATTTCCAGTTCGGGTCGAACGGATGGATCGCCTTGATGCCGGTGTCAAAACCCTGCTTCTCTGCGGTGTCGATAATCTCCTGCGCGGTGCCCATGCGCTTCACCTCGGAGATGAACGAGGCAAGCTGCGGATTTTTCGCGGCCGCGGCTTGCGCCAGCGGGTGATCGGCCGAGATCGCCATGAACTTGGCGCCGAACAGCGTGTCGGGGCGAGTGGTGAAAATCTTCAGCTCGGATTCGCCGGCCGGCGAGGTCGCAGTATCCAGCGCGAAACGGATCAGCAGGCCTTCACTGCGCCCGATCCAGTTGCGCTGCATCAGGCGTACCTTGTCGGGCCAGCGGTCGAGGGTGTCGAGCGCGTCCAGCAGCTCCTGCGAGTACTTCGTGATCTTGAAGACCCACTGGTTCATCTCCTTCTGCTCGACAGCCGCGCCGGAACGCCAGCCGCGGCCGTCGATCACCTGCTCGTTGGCGAGCACGGTCATGTCGACCGGATCCCAGTTCACCTTGCGCTTCTCGCGCTCGGCCAGTCCCGCGCGGAGGAAGTCCAGGAACATCTTCTGCTGGTGCTTGTAGTAGGAGGGATCGCAGGTCGCGAACTCCCGGCTCCAGTCGAGCGACAGTCCGATCGACTGCAACTGCTTCTTCATCGTGGCGATGTTGTCGTAGGTCCACGCCTTGGGCGCGACCTTGCGCTCGATCGCCGCGTTCTCCGCCGGCAGGCCGAAGGCGTCCCAGCCCATCGGGTGCAGCACGTTGAATCCCTTCGCGCGCATGAAGCGGGCCAGCACGTCGCCGAGCGTGTAATTGCGGACATGGCCGATATGGATGCGCCCGGACGGGTAGGGGAACATCTCAAGCACGTAGTATTTCGGCCGCGGATCGTCGTTTTTGGAGGCGAAGATCGCCTTTTCGTCCCACTGGCGCTGCCAGCGCGGCTCGGATTCACGGGCGTTATAGCGGTCGGCAGTCATGAAAATGCTGAGCTTTTTTGAGGATTCGGATCCCGTCCAGAGGACGGCGGACTAGGCCACAAAAGACCGTGGCGGGTCAACGGGTTGGGGCCCGCCGGCACAGCCGCGCGGGCAGCCCCGTGATGGTGCCGCCAAGCGCTTCGCGAAGCGGCGGGTTGAGGGCCACTTAACCAATTCGTGAGACCTTCGCCAGCAAAACAAACAAGAAAACAGAAACCCCGCAGCAATCAAGCGCATCCCCCTTGGCCGACGCCTTCGATGAACTGAACTTCGACTATGCGAGCGACGTCGCCGCAATGGCCATGGGCTCGCTCATCGGGCAGCGCGTTCCGCCAACCCCGCATAATTTTCACGTCTGGTTCCGATACGCGCTGGGCACACCGGTCGCGCTGAAGCGCACCATCGACATCCTCATCGCCAACGGGCGCGCGTTCGATGCGGCGACGAACCACGACCTCTACACGACCTATGTCGACTCCAAAGGCATCGACGAGGCGGTCGCTCACCAGGTCTCGCAGCAACTGCACGGCGTGCTGGCCTCGGCGCAGAAGTTCCTGTCGACGGCCATCGCCGACAACCGCACCCAGATTGAGGCGATCAACAGCGTCGCCGACCGCTCCGAGACCGGCGCCGATCCGCACCTGCTGGTCGAGACCTTGATGAACGAGCTCTCCAGGGCGGCGACGCGCGCCACCAGGCTTGAGGCGCAGTTCGTGGAAAAATCCCGCGAGCTCGACATGATCCGGCAATCGTTGTCGCAGTCGGAAGAGCGGGCGCGGACCGACAGCCTGACCGGACTGTCGAACCGCCGTGCGCTCGAGGAATTTTTCCGCAGGGCTCAGGCGCAGGCCATGGAGCAGGGCGCCCCGCTCAGCGCGTTCCTGATCGACATCGATCACTTCAAGAAATTCAACGACAGCTTTGGGCATGGCGTCGGCGACCAGGTGTTGCGGCTGGTGGCGAAGGCGTTGCGTGAGCGTTTGCGCGAAGACGACCTGCCGGCCCGCTATGGCGGCGAGGAGATGATCGCGATCCTGCCAGGCGCGGACCTTTCGATTGGCGCCGCCATCGCCGAGCGCATCCGCAGCGCGCTTGCCGACTGCAAGATCACCCGCCGCTCCACCGGCGAGGCACTGCCCGGCATCACCGTGTCGATCGGCGTAGGCCAGTTCCAGTTCGGCGAGTCCCTGGAAGATCTGATCGACCGCTGCGACCGCGCGCTCTACCAGGCGAAGAAACGCGGCCGCAATGGCGTAGTGACCGAGCGGGAAATCGAGCCGGAGCGGGCCGCAGGGTGACGCGTTAGCGTCATTCCGGAGCGCGCGAAGCGCGAACCCGGAATCTCGAAGCTCCGTCCTTTCAGTTGCGGGAACGACGGTGATGCGTGCGGCTGCTATCCTGCCAATGCCATGCCGGCCTCATCCACCAGCCGCACGAAACCGTGTTCGACCACGGTGTTGCGGCCGCGGTGTTTTGCCGCGTAAAGGGCGGCGTCGGCGGCTTCGATGAGGTCGCCGGGGCGCTGATTGTCGCTGGGCACCGTGGAGGCGACGCCGATGGAGACCGTGACGGTCTTGTGGCTCGAGGTCACGTGCGGCAATTCGAGTCCCTGGATGGTGGCGCGCACGGTCTCGCCGATTTCCATGGCGCGAAGCGCGCCGGCGTTGGGCAGGAGCAGACAGAATTCCTCGCCGCCATAGCGCGCGGCAAAGCCCACGTTATCGGCGGCGATGCCGGACAGCGTCTCGCCCAGTCTTGTCAGGCAGGCGTCGCCCTCGGGATGGCCATAAGTGTCGTTATAAAGCTTGAAATGATCGACATCGATCATGAGCAGGGAGAGCTCGTGGCCATGTTGATGCGCCTTCATCCACTCGAAATCGAGCCGGCTCTGGAAGCCCCGGCGGTTGGCGAGTCCCGACAGCATGTCGATGGAGGCCATCACTGTAAGGCGATCATTGGTCGCCAGCATCTCGCGCTCGCGCTGACTCAGCCGCGCCGCCATCGCATTGAAAGCGCGCGCCAGCGGCACGAACTCGGAAGGCAGGCGGTTGCCGGCGACACGAGCCGACCAGTCCCCCTCGCCGAAACGTCTGGCCATGCTGGTCATCATCCCGATCGGCTCGATAATCAGCTTTTCCGCGCCGACCAGCGCGCCGAGCAGCACGAACACGCAGACGAAGGCGAGCTGCAGATAGGCGGTGCGGATCTCGCGATTGATCGCGGCGGTCACCTTTCTCTCGTCAACGCTCATCACCAGCCGGGCTTCGGTGCCGGGTATGCGCATGAAGCTCATGTTGCGTCTGGTGCCGTCGGCGGCGGTGAAAGATAGCGAACCCTCCGGCGCGTCCGAGAACAGCGCCTTGTCGGCGATCACCGACATCAGCGAAAGCGTATCGACGGAACGGCCGACCAGGCCGGAAAGATCGTCGGGTGCGGCGAGAATGGTGCCCTTGCCGTCGATCATGACGGCGGTGAAGCCGGAGCGGCCGGAAAGCCGGGTCATGCTCTTCGTCATCCAGTCCAGGGCGACGCCGGCGACGACCACTGAATCCTGCTCGGGGTTGATGGCGGATACCGGGTAGGCTGCCATCACCATCGGTATGTCGATCGACTTGGCGATCAGGAAATCGCTGAACACGAAATCGCGGCTCTCCCGCGCCTTCTTGAAGTAGGGCCGGTCGCTGATGTCGAGGCCGACCGGCGTATTCCGCACGGAGCATTGCACGTGTCCATCGGCGCCCACCACCATGACATTGCGGATCCAGGGCAGGTTCAGCGGAAGGCTTGCACGCATCAGGTCGCAGCTGAGGGCGATACCGCCGGCGGCGCGGATGTAGGCGGTCGATTTAAGGACGGTGGCGACGGATTCGACCACCTCGCGCTGGGTGTCGGCGGTGCGTTCGGCGAGTTCGCGGAACTCCTGGGTGACCTGCACGAGTTGCTTGCCGCGTGTCTCTTCCAGCGATCGGGCGCGTTCCAGCATCAACGGAGCGACCAAGAGCAGCGCCAGCAGGGCAAGCCGCAAGCGGATGCCCAAAACCTTCTTGAGTTTGA
>JAEZEU010000229.1 GCA_023432885.1 Pseudomonadota bacterium
CGCGCTAGGACCGGGCGATCCAGTACACACCGTCTAAGATGATGAAGCTCTTGCAGCTGCGTTTACTGGACCACCCGCTTTCGCGGGTGGTGACAGGCAAAGCGTGTCGATCATCCGCGCTACACAATCGCATGCGGCACGAACCGTGACGTATTCCCCGTGATCGGGTTCTCATCCTCGCGGATCGAGAGCCCGCACGGCGTCTCATCCACCAGCCAGCTGCCGATGACCGGATAGTTGCCGGAAAAATTCGGCAGCGGCATCAGCATCTGCCGGATATAGCCTTCTTCGCCATACGGCCCCGGCTGCGCATCGATGGCGCTTCCACCGCTCACCAGCGTCACATTCGCGCCCTCGCGCGAGTAGAGCGGCTTGCGCACATAGGACGTGCCGAGCTCGTTCGCTGCTGCATCGTCGTCGAAATAGGCCGGCAGCAGATTGGGATGGTTTGGAAACATCGCCCAGAGCAGCGGGAGGATGCCCTTGTTGGAAAGGATGGCCTTCCATGGCGGCTCGATCCACTTGGTCGATGCTCCCTTCAGCTTGCCGCCGAATGTTTCGCGGAACATCCACTCCCACGGATAAAGCTTGAACAGCAGCTCGATCGGCTGGTCATTCAGGTCGACAAAGTGTCCGGCATCGGTGTAGCCGATCTGCGTGATGTCGATCAGCTCCGGCGTGAGTCCGCCCTGCTGCGCTACATCGGCGAGATAGGTCACCGTGCCGCGATCCTCGGCGCTGTCCATGCCGGCCGCGAGGTGGAGCTTCTTGCCGGCGCCAATCTTGCGCCAGGCCTCGATCAGCCTGTCATGCAGTGAATTATATTGGTCGGCCCGCTTCGGGATGATCTGCCGCTCGATCGCCTGTTCGAGCCAGGTCCATTGGAATACGGCCGCTTCAAATAAAGAAGTTGGCGTGTCTGCATTGTATTCAAGTAGCTTGGCCGCGCCCTTGCCGTCGAAACAAAAATCGAAGCGGCCATAGAGACTCGGCTCGTGCTTGGCCCAGCTCGCGGCGATATAGGTCCAGTAGGCCTTGGGAATTTTGAGCAGCTGCAGATAACGCTCATCCTTGACGGCGCGATCGACAAGCTCGCGGCACATGGCATTGAGCTCCGCCGTCGGCCCCTCGATCTGCTGCTCGATCTCGTCCAGCGTGAAAGCATAATAGGCGCGCTCGTCCCAGTAGCGTTCGCCGGCATCGGTGTGAAACGCAAAGCCCATGCTTTCTGCGGTGGCCTGCCAGTCGTCGCGTTCGCTGCAAGTGATCCGCTGCATCAGCCGCCGCCCGAGAAGTGCGAGCCGAATGAGCCAAAGCCGTTGCGCGCAACGGTGCTCGACGACTTTCCCGCGCTGCTGCTGCTCGACGACATGCTGGTGAAATTCGTCCGCGACGATGAGGAGCTGCTGCTGCTTCCGCTGCTGCCACCGTAATAGTGCCCGCCGGACGATGACGACGAACTGCTTTGCCGGCATCCGGGCTGATCGATGGTCGGCCGGTTCGGATCGCACTTCTCGCTCGGCATCAGCGCATAAGCGCCGCCGCCCACCGCCATGGTTCCCATCAGCAGCAAGGCGATCTGGCTCGATCGTTTGCGGGACGATGGCTCTTCATAGACGGGCTGGGTCGTCTTGCGCTTGCCGAAGTCTTTCGCGCGCTCGCTCGTCATGGCGAATACACCATGGACGCTGCGTTCAACACGCCCGCGGCAAGCGAGGCGAGGCCGAGCCACAGCGCCGGCGCCATTTCGCCGGCCTCGATGCGTTCAGACAGCTTCGGCACCGGAATGCGCAGGATGTAATAGACCGCGATCTGCACGATCAGCGCGATCACGGCCCAGATCAGGCAGTCGATCACATTGGCGGAATGCACGATCGCGCTGGCCACCGGCAGCACGAAGCCGAGCAGGCTGAGCCCCAGCGCCAATGAGGCCGGCGCGCAGTCCTTGCGGATCAATGCGAATTCGTCATGCGCGGTCACGCGCATATAGACGAACAGATAAAGCATCACGGCAATGATGCCGGTGCAGAAATAGACGAGAAAGGCCGGCAGCCCGGCCAGAGATTGCAGAACCATTCCGCCCCCGCATGAACGTCAGGCGACATCGCCGGATGCCACGCATTGTATTCGTCTCGCCTGCCAGGGGGAGAGTTCATATGCGCAAACAAAAACTCCGCCTTGCGGCGGGGTTTTCATGAGAACGTTCGGGGAGAAACGGCTTAAGCCGGGATGCGGATTTCGTCTTCGTTCGGCTCGCGAAGCACGTAACCGCGGCCCCACACCGTTTCGATGAAGTTGCGGCCTTCGGAAGCGTTGGCCAGCTTCTTGCGGAGCATGCAGATGAAGACGTCGATGATCTTCAGTTCGGGCTCGTCCATGCCACCATAGAGATGGTTCAGGAACATTTCCTTGGTGAGGGTCGTGCCCTTGCGGAGCGAGAGCAGCTCCAGCATCTGATATTCCTTGCCCGTCAGATGGACGCGCTGGCCGCCGACTTCCACCGTCTTGGTATCGAGATTGACCACCAGGTCGCCGGTCTGGATGACCGACTGGGCATGGCCCTTGGAGCGGCGCACGATCGCATGAATGCGGGCAACCAGCTCGTCCTTGTGGAAAGGCTTGGTCATGTAGTCGTCGGCACCGACGCCGAGACCCTTGACCTTGTCCTCGATGCCGGCAAGGCCGGAGAGGATCAGAATGGGGGTCTTGATCTTGGAAACCCGCAGCTGCTTGAGCACGTCGTAGCCGGACATGTCGGGCAGGTTCAGGTCGAGAAGGATAATGTCGTAGTCGTAGAGCTTGCCGAGATCGACGCCCTCTTCGCCGAGGTCGGTCGTATAGACGTTAAAGCTCTCTGATTTGAGCATCAGCTCGATCGACTGCGCGACAGCGCTGTCATCTTCAATCAGCAAAACGCGCATGCCAGTCCCCTTTAGTCGCCGCTCCGGGCGTCAGGTCGGCCGCACACTGCGGCACACAAAACGCCTTTGAACAACTGATTCGGATCCTGACAGGGACATGGTTAACAAAATCTGATTCTGTTGCGCAAGCACTATCCGTGCAATTTTTCTCGAATCGCCCTAAGATATTGCGCCAGACCAGCTTTTTGTCACCCGTCGCGTTCAAGCTCCACATTAAGAGTCCGCTCTAACGGACTCTCGCGACTCGCCCTTCCTTCTGGGGTGGCGAGCGCTCTCAGTCATCAAAGACAGTGACGTAATGATTAATGATGCGGGTAAACACCGAGTTAAGCGAACGGGGCAAAGGCGCAGGAACTTTAAGGGTTTCGCAATGAAGATCTCAGCATGAAGGCTAAATCTTGAAAGCGCTGGCTGAGCAGATCAGCGATCTCGACGGCGTCAATATTTATGGCCGCGTCGTGGGCGTGCGCGGGCTGATGGTCGAGATTGCAGGTCCCATCCATGCCATGTCGGTGGGCGCCCGCATCGTGATCGAAACCGGCGGGAGCCGCTTCATCCCCGCCGAGGTGATCGGCTTCTCCGGCGAAAATGCGGTGGTGATGCCGTTCGCAGGGCTGGAGGGCGTACGGCGCGGCTGCCGGGCGGTGATCGCCAACGCGGCGGGGCAGGTGCGCCCTTCGCCCGCTTGGCTTGGCCGCGTGGTCAACGCGATGGGCGAGCCGATCGACGGCAAGGGGCCGCTTGCGCAGGGCGCTTCGCCCATGCCGTACCGGAACCTGCCGCCGCCCGCGCATTCGCGCCAGCGCGTCGGCCCCCCGCTCGATCTCGGCGTGCGCGGGCTCAACACGTTTCTGACCTGCTGCCGCGGCCAGCGCATGGGCATTTTCGCCGGTTCCGGTGTCGGCAAATCCGTGCTGCTATCGATGCTGGCGCGCAATGTGGACGCGGACATTTCGGTAATCGGGCTGATCGGCGAACGTGGCCGCGAGGTGCAGGAATTTCTGCAGGACGATCTTGGCGAGGAAGGCCTTGCGCGCTCGGTGGTGGTGGTTGCCACCTCGGATGAGCCCGCGCTGATGCGGCGACAGGCCGCTTATCTGACGCTCGCCATATCGGAGTATTTCCGCGACGAAGACCGCGACGTGCTGTGCCTGATGGATTCGGTGACGCGCTTTGCCATGGCCCAGCGCGAGATCGGACTCTCCGCCGGCGAACCGCCGACGGCAAAGGGCTATACGCCGACGGTGTTCACGGAATTGCCGAAACTGCTCGAGCGGGCCGGGCCCGGCATGGGCAAGGGCACCATCACCGGCATCTTCACGGTGCTGGTCGACGGCGATGACCACAACGAGCCGATCGCGGACGCCGTGCGCGGCATTCTTGACGGCCATATCGTGATGCAGCGCTCGATCGCCGAGCGCGGGCGCTATCCAGCGATCAACATCCTGAAGTCGGTGTCCCGCACGATGCCGAAATCGGCGGATCCGGCATTCCTGCCGATCATTACGCGGGCCCGGCAGGTCATGGCGACCTATGCCGACATGGAAGAATTGATCCGGCTCGGCGCCTACCGGACCGGCTCCAGTGCAGAGGTAGATGAAGCCATCCAGCTGCATGAACCGCTGGAGGCTTTTTTGCGACAGGCCAAGGACGAAAAGTCGTCGCTGCCCGAGGGGTACGCCCTTCTCCAGCAAATACTCGGACGGTTGGAAACGGAACGCTAACTTTGTCACGCCATCATCCGCAGCACAGTTTAGCTGAAGCCGGTGGGGCCCTGAGGGGAGCCGGCCTTGTCCCGTGTGCAAATGGGGACTTCTGGGGAGTATGAGTCGATGAAGTCACGAGAAACGCTGATCCGCCTGAAGAAATTTCAGGTCGACGAAAAGCGCCGCCGGGTTGCCCAGATCGAAGGCATGATCGCTGAATTCCAGCGGATGTCGGTCGAGCTGGAGCGCGAGATCCAGTCGGAGCAGGAGCGCGCCGGGATCAACGACCCATCGCACTTCGCCTATCCGACCTATGCCAAGGCCGCGATCCAGCGCCGCGAGAATCTTTCCCGCTCCGCCGACGAATTGCGCGTCCAGCTCGAGGATGCCAAGGCCCTGCTGAGCGAGGCTTTCGAAGAGCTGAAGAAGGTCGAACTGCTCGACGAGCGCGACCAGGCGCGCGAGCGCGCTGAGGAGAGTGCGCGTGAACAGGCCGACATGGATTCGATCGGCTTGATGCGCGCCCGTCTCGGCGTTGCCTGACGCGCGCAAAGAATGAGACAGAAGTCGAACCCGGGCCGCGAGGCCCGGGTTTTTCATTGATGATGTCCACAAACCGGCGGCTTGGTGGCTCGTACAGGGCAGGATATGCTAGCGGAAGAGCGGCGCTCGCGGTCCGATGGCGAGGGATCGCGATTGGGGGAGTGTGAATGCTGACGCCGGCAGAGCTGGTCTGGCTGATTGCCGCGGTTGCGAAGGGCGACGAGGCCGCTTTCGAACGCCTCTACGGTGCCACGCGCTCGAAACTTTTCGGCGTGGTGCTTCGTATCTTGCGCCGGCAGGATCTTGCTGAGGAAGTGATCCAGGAAACCTATGTCAAGGTCTGGCACAGCGCTGGCCAGTTCAATCCAGCGTTGTCCTCGCCGATCACCTGGATGGCTTCAATCGCCCGCAACCGCGCCATCGATGTCGTGCGCAAGCGGAGCGAAGCTTCCCTCGAGGAAGAACCGTCGGCTATGGAAGTGGCCGCCGATTCTCCCGATCCGCTGGCGCGGCGGGAGATGACGGAAGAGTTGAAGCGGCTCCTGGAATGCGTTGGCCGCCTCGAACCCGATCGCCAAAGGCTCGTGCTTCTCGCCTATTACAATGGCTGGAGCCGCGAGCAGCTGGCTGCGAAGTTCGATGCGCCGGTGAATACGGTGAAGACTTGGCTGCGCCGGAGCATGATGGACATCCGCGAGTGTCTGGGACTGTAAGAGCTGACCGAGAACTCCGACTTTGGATGATTGATGGCCTATAGCGAAGACCATATCGCGCTCGCTGCGGAATTTGCGCTCGGCACCCTGGACGCCGACGAGCGTTCGCAGGTCGAGACCATGATGGCCGTCGACCAGGAGTACGCCGCCATCGTGCAGGCCTGGGAATTCCGCCTCGGCGTGCTCAACCAGATGGTCGGCTCGGTCGAGCCGCGGCCTGTGGTGTGGGATAACATCCGCCGCGCCATCGGCCATGGCGGCGAGCAGTCGCCGCTGGTGCTGCCCGAGGCGGTGCTGCCCGAGGCGCCGCCGCCTGCGCCTGCCGCGCCTCCCATCGCGCCGGAGCTCAACGACAACCAGATTGCTGCCGCACCTCCGCCGCCTGCGGCCGAGGGCCCGAACGTCGTGCAGCTGAACAGCCGTATCCGCCGCTGGCGAAGCATCGCGAGTGTTGCTTCCGCGATCGCCGCAGCGCTATTGGTGATGGTGGTTTTGCAGGTTTATCGGCCGGATGCTCTGCCGGACAGCATTAGGCCGAAGCCGCGCACGCAAGTGGTGGAAGTCCAGACACCGCCGCCGCCGGCCGGCGCGCAATATGTCGCGCTGCTGCAGAGCGGCGGAGGGGCACCCGCCTTCATCCTGACCATCGATGCGGCGACAAAGAATTTCACCGTGCGAAAGGTCGGCGCGCAGCCGGAAGTCGGCAAGAGCTATGAGCTCTGGATCGTCTCCGACAGGCTGCAGCGGCCGCGTTCGCTCGGCGTGATCGGCCGAGGCGACTTCACCGCGCGCCCGGTGCTGTCGGGCTATGACAGCGATGTCGTCAACCAGGCGACCTTCGCGGTGACCGTGGAGCCCGAAGGCGGCTCGGCGTCGGGCGCTCCGACGGGTCCTGTGGTGTACACAGGCAGGCTGATCGAGACCGTGCCACCAGGGGCGCCTGCGCGCTGACGCAATTTTCCTGACCCCAAAAATGGAAAACGCCCGTGGGGAGCGGGCGTTTTCCGGTCGTCAACTTGGGGGTAGTTGGGGTCTTCTATTATCCACGTAGCGACTTTGGGGGGCTGGTAAAGAGCTACGTGAATTCCGTGAATTCTTTTGTTAGCGGACGACTGACGCTCCTGAACTCGTGACTACGACCGGCTTGCCGGCTTTCAGGACGCGGGCGGTTTGCACGCCATCATCCGAAGTCGTGTTGCGCGTCGAAATGCCGAATCCGGCAACCAGGATACCTGCCACGAGGGCCACTACCACGATCTTCAGATGGGTCGTGCGATCTGCGCTATAGATCGAGTGGTTCATCGAAGTCTCCTGCCGCCTTCCTTTCTCTATTGGTTGGTGTGCTCCAGCAGAGAACGGTTCAACATCTCGCGTGGTGCAAACGTAGTAATCCCTCCCGCCGTTCCCCAGAGGTCATCACAAGGCGGTGAAGAGAGTTGAAAAGCCGCGATTGGAACTGCCGGATTGATACTTCGATATTTGAAATTAACAAGTAAATACATCAGCTTATATCAAGTTTTGGCAGGTGGCGCCACGCCATGGAGCGGAACCGGTTTAACCAGAAACCAGTTGCATGTGGCCAAAAGGCTTCGGCGGAAACTTGCTGATTTGCGGTCCTTGCCTAGACGCTGCCCACCGTCTTCAACCGGGCGCGCGGATGAATTTCCGCCTGCGACAGCACCGTGGTCTGCGAGCGGAAGCGTTCCACCAGCGAACGCACGAAGGGGCGGATCGCCGCCGACGTCACCAGCACCGGCGCTTCCCCCTCGCGCGCGGCCTGCTCGAAGGCGTTGCGCACCGCAGTCATGAACTCGGAGAGCTTGGAGGGCTGCATGGCAAGGCTGCGCTCCTCGCCCTGGCCCACGATCGACTCGGCGAAAGCCTGCTCCCAGCGCGCCGACAGCGCGATCAGCGGCAAGTAACCGTTGAACGAGGTGTTTTGCGCGCAGATCTGGCGCGCCAGGCGTGCGCGGACATGCTCGACCATGGTTGCGGGATTGCGCGAGAACGCCAGCGCATCCGCAATCCCCTCGAGGATGGTCGAGAGGTCGCGGATCGAGATGCGCTCGGCAAGCAGCAACTGCAGCACGCGCTGGATGCCGGACACCGTGACCTGGCTCGGCACGATGTCCTTGATCAACTCGCCCTGTTCCTTCGGCAGGTCTTTCAGCAGCTTCTGCACCTCGCCATAGGACAGCAGGTCGCTCATGTTGGTCTTGAGCAGTTCGGTGAGGTGGGTGGACAGAACGGTGGCGGCATCGACGACCGTGTAGCCCTTCAGCGAGGCCTCTTCCTTCAGCGCGGCGTCGACCCAGGTGGCGGGCAGCCCGAACGTGGGCTCCACGGTGTGGATGCCGGGCACTTGCACCTGGTTGCCGGCGGGATCCATGACCATGAACTGGTTCGGCCAGATCTTGCCGGTGCCGGCGTCCACTTCCTTGATCTTGATGATGTAGGTATTGGCCTCGAGCTGGACGTTGTCGAGGATGCGCACCGCCGGCATCACGAAGCCCATCTCGATGGCGAGCGAACGGCGCAGCGCCTTGATCTGCTCGGTCAGGCGGTCGGTGCCGTCGGGACCGTTGACCAGCGGCAGCAGCGCGTAGCCGAGTTCGATCTTGAGATCGTCGATCTTCAGGGAGGTGGAGATTGGCTCCTCGCTTGCCGCAGTACCTGCAGCGGCGGCCATCGCAGGCGCCGAAGCGGCGGCGGCCTCCGCCGCCTTGGCAGCACGCTGGTGTTTCCGCGCGGCAATCGCAAGCGCCGCCGCACCGCCGCCGAGCGCCAGGAACGGAATCATCGGAATGCCCGGCAAGAGCGACAGCACGATCATAACACCCGCGGACATGCCGAGCGCCTGCGGATAGCCGGAAAGCTGCTTCATCAGCGCCTTGTCGGCCGCGCCCGATACGCCGGCCTTGGACACCAGGAGGCCCGCGGCGGTCGAAACGATCAGCGCCGGCACTTGAGTGACAAGGCCGTCACCGACGGTTAGTGCCGTATAGGTACGGGCCGCATCGGCGAAGCCCATGCCTTGTTGCGCCACGCCGATGATGATGCCGCCGACGATATTGATGAAGACGACGAGCAGGCCCGCGACCGCGTCCCCCCGCACGAATTTCGAAGCGCCGTCCATGGCGCCGAAGAAGCCGCTTTCGTCCTCCAGCGCCTTGCGGCGCTCTTTCGCGGTCTTCTCATCGATCAGGCCGGCCGAGAGGTCGGCGTCGATCGCCATCTGCTTGCCGGGCATGGCGTCCAGGTGGAAGCGCGCTGCAACTTCCGCGATGCGGCCCGAACCCTTGGTAATGACGACAAAGTTCACGATGACGAGGATGGCAAAGACGATGATGCCGATGACGAAATTGCCGCCCATCACGAAGTTGCCGAAGGCTTCGATGACGTGGCCGGCCGCTGCCGTGCCCTCGTGTCCGTGCGACAGGATCAACCGGGTAGAGGCCAGGTTGAGCGACAGCCGCAGCATGGTCGAGATCAGCAGGATGGTCGGGAAAGCCGAGAATTCCAGCGGGGCCTGGATGAACAGAGAGGTCATCAGGATCAGCACCGACAGCGTGATCGAGATCGCCAGGAACAGGTCCAGCACGATAGCGGGCAGGGGCAGGATCAGCACCACCAGGATGATGAGGATGCCCAGCGCGAGCGCGATATCGCCGCGCTTCAAGATGCTGCCGATTTCATTGAGGCTGGGAAAACCGCCGCCTGGCGCCGTGCCCTGACCTGCCGTTACATCGACCATGGTAGCCGCGTCCCCCCGGGTATGCCGCTCACGGGCGCCAAACGTCTGCGCGGCGGCCGTGGGGCCGCCGTTTCGAAAGTGAGGCACCGCTGCAGCGTCCACGGGGATATCCTCCCGTCTTCAACGCGTTCGACGACACTCGACTTCACCCGGCAATTTTTGCCCGGTGTATGGTTAGCAAAGGGTTAATTTTCGCCCGTGCAGCCGGTCATTCCGGGCCGGGGGCGCCGGATTAGCCGCCGGACTGCTCCGTCGTCCGCGACGCAGCGAAGATCTGCCAGCTTGCCATGAACAATGCCGCAATCAGCGGGCCGATGACGAAGCCGTTGAGGCCGACCGCCTCGATGCCGCCGAGCGTGGAAATCAGCACCACGTAATCCGGCAGCTTGGTGTCCTTGCCGACCAGGAACGGGCGCAGCAGATTGTCCACCACTCCGATGACGAGCACGCCGTATACGATCAGTCCAATACCGGACCAGACGGCACCGGTGGCCACAAGGTAGATGGCAACCGGTACCCACACGATGGCAGAGCCGACGGCGGGCAGCAGCGACAGGAATGCCATCAGGACGGCCCACAGCAGTGGGGCGTGAATTCCCAGGAACCAGAATGCGATGCCGCCGAGCGCGCCTTGGGCGATGGCGACCAGGATACCACCCTTGACGGTGGCGCGAACGATAGTGGCAAAGGTGGTGAAGAGCTCAGTCTTCTGATCAGCGCGCAGCGGAATCGCTTCCCGGAGGCGCCGGGTGACCGCGCCGCCGTCGCGCAACAGGAAGAACAGCAGATACAGCATGATGCCGAGGCCGATCACGAAATCGAAGGTGTTCACGCCGAGGCTGAGCGCTTGGGGAGCTAGAGCCTGTCCGCCCTTCATCAGGCCGGATACGAGATTGTCGCGAATGCCTGAAAAATCGGAGAGGTCAAATCGCGTGAGCAGCCCTGTCGCCCAGGCGGGCAGCGCGTCGAAGATCTGCCGCAGGTAGCTGCCGAAATCGAATTCTCCGGACTGGATTGCGGCGACCAAGCTTGATGCTTCCCGGACCAGCGAGACCGTGATCAACGCCAGTGGCAGGAGGACGATGGCAATGATGATCAGCACCGTGACAGCAGCGGCAAGCCCACGCCTGCCTCGCATCGCCACAACCAGCCTTCGTTGCATCTGCGCAAATATCACCGCGATCACGATCGCCCAGAGGATCGAGCCGTAGAACGGCAGCAGCACCCAGGCAAAGGCCAGGGTGACGGCAACAATCAGTAAGAGAAAAGCCTGATGTTCGATTCTTCGCGTCATCTCGATTTCGCTTCGTCAATTCCTGGGTAACGCAACTCGCGCCCTATAGCTTCGGAACGAAATGGACAGCCGAGGCCCTCGGCATCTGCATGCCCAATATCGCGCCATTGTGGGTTGACCAGCGGCAGAAGACGGTCGAAGTTCCAATACCGTGGTAATTTCTTCTCACTTTACCCCCGTTTCCGACCGGTTTGTTCCTGATTCGCGTCAGGCTTGGCTCCGGCTTGCCGTGGCCGTCCTGATCGCGTCCGTCGGGGCCGTCGGGATGTGGTCGGTGGTGGTCGTGATGCCGGTGGTGCAGGCCGAGTTTGCAGCCACCCGCGGGGCGGTCTCGCTCGCCGCCACCATGATTTTCTTCGGCTTCGGTCTGGGCGGGGTGATCATGGGCAAGATCACCGACCGTCTCGGCATTGTCCCGGCGATGGCCGTCAGCATTGCCTTCCTGGTGACCTCCTACGTGCTGGCCGCGCTGTCGGCCGCGCTGTGGCAGTTCGTCGCCGTCTCCTTCCTGATGGGCCTTGGCACGTCGGCCACCTTCGCGCCGTTGATGGCGGAAGCCTCGCATTGGTTCGAGCGGTATCGCGGTCTTGCGGTGACGATCGTCGCCGCCGGCAATTACGTCGCGGGCACCTTCTGGCCGCCTCTGGTCAACTGGAGCACGCAGATTCACGGCTGGCGCGCCACCCACTTCGCCATCGCCATTGCCTGCGGCGTGTTGATGTCCATCCTGCTCCTGGTGCTCCGACACATCATGGGCGGCAGCGCGGCGCATGATCATTCCAACGCGCCGCCGCCACGCGTCGACCTCAACCTCTCGACCAATACGCTAACGGTTTTGCTCAGTATTGCCAGCATCTCCTGCTGCGTGGCCATGTCGATGCCGCAGGTCCATATCGTCTCCTATTGCGGCGATCTCGGCTATGGCCCGGCGCGCGGCGCCGAAATGCTGTCTCTGATGATGGCCTTCGGCATCGTCAGCCGCATCGGTTCGGGCTTTATCGCCGACCGGTTCGGCGGCATGGTCACGCTGATGATCGGATCGGTGGCGCAGGGCGTGGCTCTGTTCTTCTACCTTTTCTTCACCAGCCTGCCGTCGCTGTACCTGATCTCGGCGATGTTCGGCCTGTTCCAGGGCGGCATCGTGCCGAGCTATGCCATCATCGTGCGCGAGACCATGCCGGCAAATGAGGCCGCCACCCGTGTCGGCATCGTGATCTTCGCTTCCGTGATCGGCATGTCTTTCGGCGGCTGGATCTCCGGCGTCATCTTCGACCTCACCGGCTCCTACGCGGCGGCCTTCGCCAACGGTTTTGCCTGGAATCTGCTCAACGTTGCGATCGTGCTGATGCTGCTGTTGCGCGGCCGCCGGCGCCTGGCTATGGCATAAGCAGGCGATGTTTCAACCGGTGCGGTGAGGGGCAATGGCTTTCGCGATCAAGGCCGAGATCGGCAATGTGCGCGCGAAAAACTTCACATTCACCGCGCAGAAGACCATGTATGGCGGCAAGCGCATCGCCGAAGCCGATACCATCTTCTTGTTTGCGAGCGAGAATGAGGGCGGGCAGGGCCTCATCGCGCGAGGCACTGTCATTTCCGCAACCGCCGTGGCAAAAAAGCGGGGTATTGCCAGGCAGACACCGCGCGTGAGCATCACCGTCAAGCTCGACGCACTTGCAAAGCGGCCGTTGGGCCGGGGCGAGTTGAAGCCGTTCAGTGACTGGAAAGACGGCCGGCCCGAGACCGAACTCAACTTCAAATTCTATCGCCAGGCGACCAACAAGATCGTCGGCATCTCGGACGAGGCCGCGGCATTCCTCGGCAAGTTCTTCTAGGCCGACTGCCCTGCCTTGAGCAGCGAACAACCCGTGATCTTCAGGGTGCCGTCGGGCTGCTGCTCCAGGGTGTAGAGCGCCTCCCAAGTCTCGCCCATCTCGTCGACGGGACGCGCTGAGCGACATGTCCGCCGGACACCTTCGTCTCGCCGAATTCGAAACTCTGATGGCGATAGACCGGCGGGTAGCCCTGCTGCACCATCTGCATGAAGATTTCGGCGCTCGGAAAAATCTCCTGGATTGCCGGTGCCGCATGCGAATAGGCGGCGGCTGCGTCGCTGCGCGCAAAGGCCCGCTCCTGCGCGCGGATCACGTTCTGCACGGCCGAAACATCCGTGGCGTGGGTCGGCAGAACGAGAGAGAAGAGAAGCGCGACAAGCAGGATAGCGGCTCGCATCGAAATGCTCCCGATATGTTTGCCCGGCGTGTTGCCGCGCAAACTACATTGAGGCTGCCTCGCTGGCAATTTCCGCCAGCCGGCCTGCGCATGCCAAGAGGCCCGGTGCCAATAAGAGAGAGGCACCGCCGTACTGCCACGTCGGCGAGGCTTCGATCTTATCAGAGCAGCAGGTCGTGATGCACGCTGTCTGTAAACACCGGTGCAAAGTGAAGCGCGGCAATAACGGATGATGCCGGTGAAAATTCATGGACGGGGTTAGGCGGGAGGATGGGATCGACCGGATAATGGTCGCCGTTGTCTGATAGAATTTCCAGTAGAGAAGGAACATGGGAAGCCGCATTGAGCGGACCGAATTTGAAGTTGCCGAGGGCCATTGTACGCCTCCAAAGGGTTGAACATGCACTTAGTGCATCAAGTCGAGAAAGGGTGTGTCGTTTGCACTGACATAGAAGATGACAACCTTCGCCATCTCCGTCTGGCTGCGGTTGTAGCCGGTCATTGCGACTTTGGGCGGTTCGACCAGCGCCTCGCCGGCCTTCACTGTGATCGGCGGCCGGCCGTCGAGCTCGAGCGAAAAGGTGCCTTCGAGGACGTACACCGTCACGGGGAAGCGATGAGTGTGGTAGACCGTTTTGTCGCCCGGCTTGAATGTCGCCGTCATCACTCGCACGGTCTGCTTGTCGTCTCTCGGCAATCCCTCAACGACCTGCTGCAGCGCCAGTTGGGGCTTTGCGATGTTGGCCGCGTCGGCCGCCGCGTGCTGGTGCTGGGCCCTTCCGGCGAGCGCCGCCGAAAAGGCAAAAAACGCAGTGAGGAGGGCGGTTTGGCCGCGCATACGTGCTCTCCGACTTGAAGGCCGGCGCTGATCTCCGGCGTTGGAAAAGGCTAATGGCTGCGGCGATCCTGCGGGAGCCGCAGGATTGCGGCTCCCCGTCACAAAAGTGCATAATGAGCCATGTTCGACTGGAACGACCTGAAATATTTTCTGGCCGTTGCGCGGCATGGCAGCACGATCGCTGCCGGCAAGGCGCTAGGAACAACCCAGTCGACCGTGCACCGCCGGCTCGATGAGCTGGAGCGCAAGCTGGGCCGGGCGCTGGTGACGCGCCAGAACAGCGGCTATCGGCTCACGGAATACGGCACAACGCTGCTGCCCTTCGCCGCACGGATCGAGGCGGCGGTCGCGGATTTTTCGCGCCGCGCGACCGACATCGAGCAGGACATGAAGGGCGTGATCCGCGTCACCTGCCCCGAGCCGATCATCGCGCGCATGACTACGGCCGGATTGATCGACAAATTCCATGCGCGACACCCGCATCTGCGGGTCGAGTTCATCACCAGCGACCGCTATCTGGATTTGTCGAAGGGCGAGGTGGATGTCGCCTTCCGATCTGGGGATACAGACGACGAATTGATCGGCCGCAAGATCGCCGATTCGCTCTGGGCGGTGTATGCGAGCAAAGGTTATCTCGATCGCCATGGCAGGCCGGAGCGCATCGAGGATCTTTCGCGCCATCTCATCATTGGCTTTGACGAGTCGCTCGCCAATCACCGCGCGGCGAAATGGCTGAAGGAGGTCGCTCCGGACGCAAAAATGCCGGTGCGTAGCAACAGCGTGCTGGGGCTGGTTTCCGCGGTGAAGTCCGGCGCCGGCGTAGGCCCGCTGCCGACCGCGCTCGGCGATGCCGAGCCGGATCTCGTGCGTGTGTTCGGACCCGTTCCCGAACTCGCGCGGGCCTGGCGTCTGCTCACGCATCCCGACATCCGCCGCGTGCCGCGCATCGCCGCGTTCTTTGATTACATTGTCGAGCAACGCGAGGCGCTCAAATCGATCCTCACGGGATGATGCATCCCGTCTGATCCGTTACCGAAAGGGGCCGCCATAGCGTGTAAACGCAAAGTCGCCCGGCCGATGCGCCTTCGTCGCGTGCCGGTCATTCGGTCGCGGCAGGTTGATCACCTCTGCAAAAGGGATTGTAATCGAGCCACGCCGGCAGCAGGCCGCGGCAGACCAAATCCCGGAGCAGGGAATGACTGATGGCAAGACTCATTACGAAGTGATCGTCGTCGGTGCCGGCGTGGCTGGCATCTACCAGATCAAGCGTCTCGTCGATCTCGGTATTGACGCCATCGTGCTCGACTCCGCCCCCGACCTCGGTGGCACCTGGTACTGGAACCGCTATCCCGGCTGCCGCTTCGATTCCGAGAGCTACACCTACGGCTATTCGTTCTCCCGCGAATTGCTCGACGAGTGGCATTGGAAGGAGCGCTTCTCCAGCCAGCCCGAGAACCTGCGCTATCTTAATTACGTCGCCGACAAGTTCGACCTGCGCCGGCACATGCAGTTCAACTGCGCGCTCGAGGCGGCGCATTTCCACGAGACGAGTGACCTGTGGCGACTGAAGATCAGCGACGGGCGCGAGCTGACCTGCCGCTTCGTCGTGCTCGCGATCGGCCTGTTGTCGGCGCCGACGCTGCCGCGGATTCCCCGCCGTGACCGCTTCAAGGGCCAGGCCTTCCATACCTATTACTGGCCGCATGAGCCCCTGGAGATCACCGGCAAGAAGGTCGCGGTGATCGGGACCGGCGCCACTGCGATCCAGATCATCGGCGAGATCGCCGACAAGGTCGACGACCTCACCGTGTTCCAGCGCCGCCCGAACTGGAGCGCGCCGCTCCACAACAGCCCGATCTCGGAAAAAGAGATGGCCGATATTCGCGCGCGCTATGACGAGATCTTTGCGGCCTGCGCCCGCACGCCCGGCGGGTTCGAGCACGAGCCCGACCGCCGCGGGTTCTACGAAGTCTCGCGCGAGGAGCGGCTGAAGCTGTGGGACAAGCTGTACGACGAGCCAGGCTTCGGCATCTGGCTCGCCAATTTCCGCGAGATTTTCATGGACGAGGCGGCCAACGCCGAGTTCTCCGAATACATCGCCGATCGCATCCGCCGTCGCGTAAAGGATCCTGCCGTGGCGGAGACGCTGATTCCGCGCGACCACGGCTTTGGCGTGCAGCGCGTGCCGCTGGAGACGAATTATCTCGAGGCCTATAACCGCGACAACGTGCATCTCGTCGATATCAGCAAGACGCCGATCGAGGAAATTACCGAGAAGGGCATCCGCACCTCGGCGCGCGAATATGAATTCGACATCATCGTCTATGCCACCGGCTTTGACGCCATCACCGGCGCCTACGACCGGATCGACATCCGCGGCATCGGTGGCGAAAGGCTGTTCGACAAATGGAAGGACGGCCCGTCCACTTTCCTCGGCATGCTCTCGCAAGGTTTCCCGAACCTGTTGATGCCGACCGGGCCGCAAAGCGCGTCCGCGACGACGAACTTTCCGCGCGGCATCGAGACCGGCGTCAACTGGTGCACGGAGCTGATGCGCTACATGCGGGACCGCGGCTACACCCGCGCCGATCCGACCCGAACGGCGGAGGAGCGCTGGACCGCGCATGTCACCAAGATGTACGAGATGATGCTGATGCGCAAAGCCAAGGGCTGGTTCACCGGCTACAATTCCAATGTCGACGGCCACGAGGCCGGCAAGGTGCGCTACTTCGTCTACAACGGCGGCACGCCGAAATACGTCGGCATCATCAACGACGTCGCCGCCCGCGGTTATGAGGAGATTACTTTCTCCGCGAACGCGCTGGCAGCACCGGACGCGCAGCGCTCGCGCGTCTCTGCCTGACAAACGGTGTCATGGCCGGGCCTGTCCCGGTCATCCACGTCTTACCGCCGCACGAAGAACAGGACGTGGACGCCCGACACATCTGGCGAAGATGCGCTTCGCGCTTTTGCCCGGGAATGGAAGCGAGAGGTATCTCAAACCTCCGCCACCGCATCGCCCCAGGGCTGCGCGCTCTCCGTCGCGCCGGAATTGGTCATGCCCTGGCGCATGACGACGCTGGGGCAGGCGAACTTCATCGGGAAGGTCTGGATGCGCGCCTGCTCGTAATCGAAACGCGATCGCAGCGCCTCGTGCACGGGTGCGGGGAGGCGCACATCGCCGATCACGATCGTGCCCTCGCTGGCGTCGATGCGAGGCTGGTGGATCGCGGTGTCAAGGTCCATGCCGAAATCCATGGCAAACGACAGCAGCTGCGCCACCGCCGGCAGGATGCGCCGGCCGCCGGAGGCGCCGACGGCAAGGCGGCGGCCGTCGGCGGCTTCCGCTACAACGGGCGTGTAATTGGTCAGGCAGCGTTTGCCCGGTGCCAGCGAGTTCGGCACGCCCGGCGTCGGGTCGAACCACATGATGCCGTTGTTCATGGTGATGCCGGTCGAGGGCGTCACGAATTTCGAGCCGAAGGTCGAAAGCAGCGTCTGCGTCACGGCGGCCATGTTGCCGTCCTTGTCGACCACTGAGAAATGCGTCGTGCAGGCCGGTGCGAGATGTTCGGCGCCGAGCGAGCGGCGCCCTTCGGCATCGCCCATGTCGGAGAGGCGCTCGCGATAGGCCGCTTGCAGCGCCAGCGCATATTCGCTGTAGGCCAGCGCATCCGGCGCGCGGCCGGGAGACCACTTCTCCAGGCGGCGCAGGGTGGACGCCAGCGTGGGGCCGGCGGTGAGCTCGGGCGTCGCAAACACCTTGCCGCCGCGATAGGGGATTTGCAGAGCATCGCGGTAGTAGGCACGGAAGGCCGCGAGATCTTCCACCGACAATGCGCCGCCCGCGGCCTTGATGTCGCCTGCCATGCTGCGCGCGATCTCGCCTTCGTAGAAATCGCGCGGGCCGCGTGCGGCGAGCTGCTCCAGCGTCGCCTTCAGCCTGTCCTGCGGCAGCCGGATCACAGCCTTGATGCCCCATGGAGCATTCGGCGGCAGGCCGTCGAGCAAATAGGCAGCGGCGCTGGCCGGATAACGCTGCAGGTCTATCGCGGAGCTGGCGATCATCAGCGTGGTCCACCAGTCCACCAGCAGGCCTTCGCCGGCAAGTTTTGCGCCGGGCGCGACCAGCTCTTTCCACGGCATTTTCGCGAACCGGCGATGCGCCTCTTCCATGCCGGCCACCACGCCCGGCACCGCGACCGAGCCGGGGCCGTGCAAATTCCGGTCGTCCTTTACCCGCGGCCAGGGAAAGATGTCGGAGGCCGCACCGCTGGTGAGCGGATAGTCCTCGACCCGGAGGCTGTTCGGCGCGCGCATGCCGTAGTCGATCACCTCGTACCGGTTCTCCCGCGCGCGATAGAGCACCATCGCCCCGCCGCCGCCCATGCCGCTCATCCATGGCTCCAGCGTGCCGATCGCAAAGGTAGTCGCGATAACCGCGTCGACGCAGTCGCCACCGGCGGCCAGCACGTCGGCGCCGATCTCGGCTGCCCGCCGCGACTGGGCTGCGACAATGCCGCCCTTCGAGCTCACCGCGGGTTTGCGCAGTTGTTGGGAATTGGAGAACTGGTCAACCATGGAATTTCCTCGCTCGTTTCTTGTTATTGCCGCGCCGCCCGCCGCTCCGGCGTGAAGCGCACGGGCAGCTTGCGGATGGCGTGCACGAAGTTGTTCGGAGCAACGTCGATACCCCCGGCATATTCGATGTCCGGCAGCCGGGTCAGCAATTGCCGATAGACTTCCTCAAGCTGCATCTGTGCGACGCGCTTGCCGATGCAAACGTGCGGGCCGAAGCCGAAGGCGATGTTCTTCGATGCATTCGCGCGGCGGATGTCGAGCTTGTCCGGATCAGGAAATACGGAAGGATCGCGGTTGGCCGCCGAGAAATACATGATCACCTTTTCGCCTTCCGCGATTTTCTGCCCGCCGACCTCGGCATCGCAGGTGGCGGTGCGCCGCATATAGATGACGGGGCTGACCATGCGGATCAGTTCGTCCACGGCATTCGGCAGCAGCGACATGTCCTCCATCAACGCGCGCTTCTGCTCGGGGAATTCCGTCAAGAGTTTCATCGAGCCGGAAATGGTGTTGCGCGTCGTGTCGTTGCCGGCGAACACGATCAGTAGCCACGAGCCGTCGAGATATTCATTGCGCAGCAGCTCGCCATCCACGGTGGCGCGCGCGATCGCGCTCATCAGATCCGGCTTCGGGTCGGCGCGGCGCTTCTGCAGCATGTGCTGGCCATACTCGAACATCTCGGCGACGTTTTCGTTGAACGCCTTGACGAACTGCAGCAGTTCCGGCGTGAGCTGCGGATCCCTGCGCTGCTTTGCGGTGATGTAACCGGCGACTTCCAGATAATGCATCCAGGTGATGAATTTCGGCTGGTCGGATTGCGGCACGCCGAGGATCTCGCACAGCGTGAACAGCGGCAGTTGTGCCGAAAGCTTCTCGACGAGGTCGCATTCGCCAAGTCCCGCCATGTTGTCGATCAGCCGCGTGGTCTCGGCGGCGACCTTCTGCTTCAGCCCGGCGAGATAGGCCGGCGTGAAGTATGGCATGTGCTCCTTGCGCAGCTGCAGATGCCACGGCGCGTCCATGTTGATCATGGCGTCTACCGAGGCGCGAAACAGCAACGGATGCCGGGACTCCTTTGGCCCGTAGGTCATGAGGATGCCGCCCTTCTGCGAGGAGAACGTCTTGGGGTCGCCGTCGACCCGCATCACGTCCTCATACCGCGTCAGCGCCCAGAAACCGGGGCCGTTGCCGCTTTCGCGCTGCCACGACACCGGCGCCTGCGCCCGCAGCCGTGCAAACAATTGATAGGGCTGGCCGTCGGTGAACTTCTCGGATTCGGTGAGGATGTCCTGGTCGAGTTCGGGATAGATTTTCGGAAAAACGGGGCCGGGGGGCAGTGGGTCGGGCAGGGTTTCGCTCAACAGCAGCATCGACAGTCCTCCGCACGGCTCCTCCCATCGGAGCTTGACGCAAGTCTTGTGGTTGATCGAACACTAGTATGCCGTTCAGTGAAGTCAAAGCCCGCTCGAAACGGCGCATTGGCGTTTGCGCGCAGGGAATGGCAAGGTGCGGAAAACGACGCTGCAAGGGAGAAGGGAAATGGCCGGTGTGAAGCAGGGCAGGGACGGCGCGGTCGGGATACTTACGCTGAACGAGCCCGAGAGCCTGAACGCGATGACGCCTGATCTGTTGGGCGCGCTCGCAAACGCCATCGCCGAGATGACCGCCGATCCGACCGTACGCGCGCTGGTTCTGACAGGCGAGGGACGCGGCTTCTGCTCGGGCCAGAACCTGAAGGCTGCGGAAGCGCTCGGCCAGGACATCGTGGCCGGCGTGATGAGCTTCTACTGGCCCGCCTTCAAGGCGCTTCGCGAGTGCCGCGTGCCTGTCGTGGTCGCCGTCAACGGGGTTGCCGCCGGCGGCGGCTTCAGCCTTGCCATGGCCGGCGACATCATCGTCGCCGCGCGCTCGGCGAGCTTCATCCAGGTATTCAGTCGCATCGGCCTCGTCCCCGATCTCGGCTCGACCTGGCTCCTGCCGCGCCTGATCGGCCGGCAGCGCGCGCTGGAGCTGATGCTGTTCAACGAACCGCTCTCGGCTGAACGCGCGAAGGAATGGGGCTTAGTGCGCGACGTCGTCGAGAACGGCGCGCTGATGGCGGAAGCCATCAGGCTCGCCCAGCGCCTCGCGCAAGGCCCGACGCGCGCGCTGGTCGCCACGCGGACACTGCTGGAGGAGAGCGAGCACGCCACCTATGCTGCGCAATTCCGCCGCGAGATCGAGGTGCAATCCGAAGTGCGTCAGAGCGCCGATGCGCTGGAAGGCCGCGCGGCGTTCGTGGAGAAACGGAAGGCGAGTTTCAGCGG
>JAEZEU010000166.1 GCA_023432885.1 Pseudomonadota bacterium
CGCCGCAAACCTGTTCGTTCCGCGACCTCTTTGCCGAGTTGAGGGCCGCCGGCGCCCGCCAGGTGTTTGGCCTCTCGACGCAGAGCAACGCATACCAGGCCGAGATGGCCTCGCGCCTGCATCTGCCTTTCCCGGTGCTGTCCGACGAGAAGTTGAAACTGACCGAGGCCTTGCGGCTGCCGACCATGGAAGTGGCAGACCTGACGCTGATCAAGCGCTTGACGCTGATCATCGACGACGGCCGCATCACCCACGTCTTCTACCCTGTGTTCCCGCCGGACCGGAACGCCGGCGACGTGCTGGCGTGGCTGAAGGAAAATCCGGTCGCCTGACCGGGCTCTGCCGGTGGGCAAAGGCGGCAAAGCGCCGTGCCACCTTCGCAGGACGGAGCAAGTCAGCCGGCATGCTTCGCTTTGCCGCCCCCCGGGCTTCAGCCCAAATCCTTCCTCACCCGCGCGAACACGTCGCGGAACATCTTTGGCGTCAGGACGCCGGTGTTGGTGTTGTAACGCGAGCAGTGATAGCTGTCGTAGAGGCGGATATTACCGGCCTTGTGCATGGCTCCATGGGCAAAGGGCGCCGCCGCGGCTTTCACTCCGAGCGCCTTCAGCGTCGAATCATGCGCGATCCGGCCGAGCAGCACGATGGCGGCGAGCTTCGGCATCGTGGCCATCGTCGCCGCCAGGAAGGACCGGCAGGTCTTGATCTCCGCCGGTAGCGGCTTGTTCTGTGGCGGAACGCAGCGCACGGCGTTGCTGATGCGGCAGTCGACCAGCGACAGCCCATCGTCCGGCCGCGCTTCGTATTTGCCGCGAGCAAAGCCGTAATACAGCAGCGTCGCGTAGAGCAGGTCGCCGGCGTAGTCGCCGGTGAAGGGCCGTCCGGTGCGATTGGCGCCCTGCAATCCAGGCGCGAGGCCTACGATCAGCACCCGTGCCCCCGGGTCGCCGAAGGAGGCGACCGGTGCGTTATGCCATTTCGGCTCGCGCGCGCGCGCCTCGGCGCGAAATGCCGCCAGCCGCGGGCACAGCGGACAGTTCTTTTCGGGTTCGGCCGGGGAGGGACTGGGGCTAGTCGTCGAAATCGTCGTCACCGGCTCCACGGGGCGCCATGGTGGTGGCGCGCTGCAGGAACTGCGGCGCGTGGTGGCGTGATTCGCCGCGCTCACCACGCTCGCGCGGGGCAGGGCGCTCGGAGGGATCGCGCCCGAGCTTGGACTGCAATTCCACGAGGTCGGTGAAAACGTCGGCCTGGCGGCGCAGCTCGTCGGCGATCATCGGCGGCTGGCTGGCGATAGTGGAGATCACGGTGACCCGCACGCCGCGGCGCTGCACGGCTTCCACCAGCGAGCGGAAATCGCCGTCGCCGGAGAACAGCACCATCTGGTCGATGTGCTCGGCCAGCTCCATCGCGTCGACCGCGAGCTCGATATCCATGTTGCCCTTGACCTTGCGGCGGCCGGAGGCGTCGATGAATTCCTTGGTCGCCTTGGTGACGACGGTGTAGCCGTTGTAGTCGAGCCAGTCGATCAGCGGTCGAATCGAAGAGTATTCCTGATCCTCGATGATGGCGGTGTAGTAGAATGCGCGGAGCAGAGTACCGCGGCCCTGGAATTCCTTGAGCAGGCGCTTGTAGTCGATATCAAAGCCGAGCGTCTTCGCCGTGGCATAGAGATTGGCGCCATCTATGAAGAGCGCGATTTTGTTGGAAACGGGTGTCGACATCAAAGCCTTCTCGCTTGGTAGTTGTTAACGCGTTTTGGCGCAGCTGCAAAGAGCCGCGTGCAGTTTTACGCCTTGCGCCTAAAGTTCGGTGAATCTTGCCCCCGCTAGTCACCACTGCAATTATGGTGGGGCGAGGGCGAAAACCTAGACTTTTGACACTGCAATGTGAGTGGTTCACTTGTCCCGACGGCACCTTGCTACGTCCGGGATGCTCCGGCCATTCTGGCCCCACGAATGAGATAGCAGAACGAGGCCGGTAACGCCAAATCACAATTTGGCCTTGCGTATTCCTACCGGCGCCTATAACTAACCCCGAACAATCAGCAATTTAGGCCCCCATTTAACGGAGCGACAGCAGATGGCGCGTGTCACCGTGGAAGACTGCATTGACAAGGTGGACAACCGGTTCGATCTGGTTCTGTTGGCCGCGCATCGCGCGCGGATGATCTCTTCGGGCTCGCATCTCACCGTCGATCGCGACAACGACAAGAACCCGGTCGTGTCGCTGCGCGAAATCGCGGAATCCTCGATTTCCCCCGAGGATTTGAAGGAAGAGCTGGTTCATTCCCTGCAGAAGTTCGTCGAGGTGGACGAGCCCGAGCCTGACACCGTGCCGCTGATCGGCTCGGCTGGCGCCAGCGTCGATGCCGACGACACCGAGGTCGCTGTCGAGCGCATGACCGAAGAGGAGCTGCTCAAGGGCCTCGAGGGCCTGGCGCCGCCGGAAGAGCAGCCTGAGGAGGACGAATAGTCCTCCACTGAGCACTGCAATTTGACGAAAGGCCCGGACAATTTGTTCGGGCCTTTGCTTTTGTTGACATTTTTCTGGTTAGGATGCGTTCTTTACATGGCGGACAAGCCGTCTATGCCCGGTTGGATGCATTT
>JAEZEU010000205.1 GCA_023432885.1 Pseudomonadota bacterium
CCGGCGATCTGCGCCTCCGCGCCACCCTGGCTAAGGCTGCGGCGCAGCCGTTCGATCAGCCAGGCGCCGAAGGTATCGAGCCGGGAGACCTGCGAAACATCGATGAAGATGTTGGACCTGCCGCCGCCGAGCCTCTCCGCATCGGTAACGATCTCCTCCAGCACGGCCGCATGGCGGGCGATCCACGGGCCGGCCGCGGCAAGCGCGAGCCCATTGCCCCGTGCAATCCGCTCCAATGTCGGGTCGCCCTTCAAACTGCCAATTCCGGCGCCGTTGTCCCGCGGGGTACCCGCAGGGCCGAACGGCATGCCGCCCCTCGCCTCGTTGAAACCGTCATGTACCAGCCATTGTTGGTAAGAGCCAGCCGGCGCTCGGTTCAAAATCATCAGACTTTAAAATGACTTCCAGCCCATTAACAAACCTGTCTGCGAGAATTGAACACTGGCCCATCGCCGGCAGTTTTACCATCAGCCGTGGCGCCAGGACCGAGGCTGTCACAGTCGTGGCGGATGTGCGGCGCGGCGGCTTCGCCGGTCGCGGCGAATGCCTCCCCTTGTACCCGCTATGGCGAGATCCCAGAGGCCCTGGTCTATCCGCCGGACGTCGCGTTATGGGGGTGAGGCGCGAGGCGATGGCGCGACAGCCACATGATGAGAGCCGCGGCAAACGCCATCGCGGCCATCAGGTAGTAGACCCCCTGGCCGTAGCTCTCGTAGATCCGGCCCGAGACGATCGACGCCGCGCTGGTGACGATGCCGGTACAGGCGACGAGATACCCCTGCCCGCGCGCCATCACATGGCCGGGCACGCGCTGGGCGATCAGCCCCATGGTGCCTACCTGAGTGAGGCCGAAGCTCATGGCGTGCATGAGCTGGACGACTGCAAGGATCGCGATCGGCGGCGATTGCGCCGTGATCACCCACCGCAAGGCGGCACAGATCGCCGCGATCACCAATAGCAGCGAGAAGGGCAGCCTGAACCGCGGCGAAAGGGCGAACAGCACGATTTCCGCGAGCACCCCGAGCACCCAGAGTCCCGCGATGGTGAGCCCGCCAAACCCTTCTTGCTGCCAGGTGATCGACGCAAATGTGTAGTAAGCGGCATGGCTGCCCTGCACCAGCGCGGAGGCCGCGATGATTGCAAGGAAGCCCCCATCGCGCAGCAGCCGGCTGTCGCCGTGGCTTTCCGGCGCGACCGCCTTCGGCGCCTCGAGGGGCTCGAGGCCGAGGCTGACCAGCGCGCTCACTACCGCGACCGCCGCGATCACCCAGATCAGGTGCTTCGCCGCAATCACGTCGACCAGGAGCCCGCAGGCCAGCGCGCCGGCCACGAAGGCCGCCGAGCCCCACAGCCGCAGCGGCCCGTAATTGAGGCCGTAGCGCCGCACCCCGCGCAACGCATAGGCATCGGTGAGCGGCGTCATCGGCGTCCACAGGCAAGAGGTCGCGGCATAGACTGCGAAAATCGCCAGCGCCTGATGCTGGGTGCCGATCAAGGTCAGGCCGAGCGCCGTCGCAAACGCGGTGACGGTAATCGCCTGGCGCACGGCCTGCCGCCGTTCGGCAAGGCTGGTGACGAAGGGCAGCACCGTGAAACGCGAGATCGCCGGCAATGCCGTGATGATGCCGATCCAGGCGGCGTCGATACCGACGGCCTTGAGCCACACCGGGAAAAACGGCAGGTGCGTTCCCACGAGGCCAAACAGCGAGGCATAGAACGCTGCGATCCCCACTGCGAATCGCCGCGAATCGGCGTGCGCTGCAGTAGGGATTTGTGCTTGGCTGGACATCAAGTCAGTTGCGATTCGCGTGCGTTCATGTTGTTCGTTATATGGCAAACCGCGCAGTGATTTGCGCGTCGAGTTTAACATGGCTGACGAAGTATTTGCCCTCTCTCCGATTTCGGCGCGCGCCGCGCAACCGAGCGAGGAGGACTATGCCGCGATCCATGAAGCCTTCATGGAGACGTCGCGCGGCCGCTGGTTTCTCGGCGAATACGCCAAGCGGAACCGCAATGCCGATACCCGCATGGTGCTCGACGCGGTGGTCCGCATCGAGGAGAGCCTCGCCGCTCAAAAGCAGGCAGCGGCCGAAGCCGATCTGGCCGAGGCGCTGGCCGCGATCCGCAAGGCGGTCGGCGAGGCGCAGACAGCAGCCAATGCCGGGCTCGACGAGCTTTCATTCGACGAGCGCCTTGCCCCGATCGCCAAGGGCGTGCGGATCATCCGCGAAATCTCATGGCGCTGGCGCGAAATCGGCACGGACGGGCGGATCTGCGACATTCTGGATTCCCAGGCCGCGGCCATCGAGGACAGCGCGGGCCAGATTTCCGTGGGCGATGCCCGCGCAGTGATCGATCGGGCCTTTGCGGCAATCGAGGCCAAGGTCGTTGAATATTCCCGGAGCGAGGCGCCTCCTGCGCAGGCGCGACACGAGGCAGAGGATACCGCCGATGCCAATGTCGTGCCGTTCCCAGCCCCGGCAGAGGAAGCTCAGCAGCCCGAGGTGGCCGCTGGCGTCGCCGTTGAGGCCGTGGCGGAAAGCCCGGTAGCGGAAGCTGCCGATACACCTATGACAGAAACCGGCGAAACGACTGCGGCAAGCGCTGAGCCCGTCACGGAAGCAGCCGCGCCGATCGCAGCCGTCGTCGATGTGATCGAAACCGTGGACGAGGCCACAGCCGACGCCCATGACGAAGCGGTGCTTGATCTGATCGCGACGGAGATGTCGGCGCCGCAGCCGATCGATGATGACTTCGACATGCTGGTCGCGGAAGCCGCCGTCGCCGAGCCGGAGATCGCGTCGCCCGCGGCAGTTGCGGCCGACGCCGTTGCACCCATCGTCGCGCCGATTGCCGCTCCTGTCGCACCGCCGGTTCACCCGGAGCCGGTTGCCGCCGCTGCAACTACGACCGAGGCCGCGCCGGCTGCTACGCAAATTGGTGAAGCCGAGGTCTCGATCGGCTCGGCAATTATCGCCAGCGGCATCTTGGGTAAGCCGAGCCGGCCGGCAAACGATCCTCTCGCGCCCATTCGCCGCATGAGTCAGGCCGAAAGGATCGCGTTTTTCTCGTAAGCAATTTATCCTGTGATTAACGGTATTTACCGCGTCTATCTTGCGTTCAGTTTCAAGTCCGCTGCTGCGTGATCCACCTCACGCACCCGGAGTGAACCTGGACGTAGCCTCGCCGCAACCAATCTCGCATCGAGATTCGCGTGAGGAGAGGACGCCATGTCCCGTTTGAAGTCATTTCTGATGTATGCCGGTCTGCTGGGAAGCCTGTTCGGCTTTTCGGTCAGCGCCTCGGTTGCCCAAACCGCTCCGGAAGGCACCTCTGCGTCATTGTTGCGCGGGCCCGAGCAGCGCGTCGCGCTGGTCATCGGCAATGCGCGCTACAAAAACGCGCCGGAGCTTGCCAACCCGGACAACGATGCCCAGGCGATGGCGCAGTTCCTGAACAAGGCCGGTTTCGAGGTCACCTCGGCGATCGACCTGACGCAGAACGACATGATCCGGGTCGTGCAGGACTTTTCGTCCAAGGTTGCCGCGCGCGGCCCCAACTCGGTGGCGATGGTCTATTACGCCGGCCACGGCGTGCAGCTTGCGGGTGAGAACTATCTCGTTCCGGTCGACGCCAACGTCTCCACTCCGAACGATCTGACCAGCAACTCGCTGCGCCTGGTCGACCTGATGGCAACGCTGGATTCGATCCCGAGCCGGATGCGCATCGTCCTGCTCGACGCCTGCCGCAATAATCCATTCCCCGGCGTCAGCGATGCCGGCCGGGGACTTGCGATTGTCGACGCGCCGAATGGCTCGATCGTCGGTTACTCGACCGCGCCGGGCACCGAAGCGCTCGACGGCTCCGGCGACCACAGCCCCTACACCCAGGCTTTCCTGAAGCTCGCGAATGAGCCGAACCTGCCGATCGAGCAGCTGTTCAAGCGTGTGCGCCTCGAGGTGAACAACATCACCGGCGGCAGGCAGATCCCCTGGGAAAGCTCGTCGCTGACGTCAGACTTCTACTTCTTCGGCGACACCGCGGTAGCGGCAACCCGCGCTCCGAACCGCGCCCCGGTGGTGACGGCGGCCTCCAACCTGCCCAGCCGTTCGGTGCAGCAGGCCTATGACTTCGTACTGTCGGAAGGCCAGCCGCAGTACTACGAGCAGTTCATCGCGATGTATCCGCACGACCCGCTGTGCGATCGCATCCGCCAGCTGCTGCGCAATCTGACCGTGACGCAGGCCTGGCACAAGACCGTGCTTGCCAACTCGCCGTTCGCCTACAAGGCCTTTGCCGATAATTTCGGCGACAGCCCGTATGCGAATGTTGCGCTGAAGATGCAGACCCAGCCCAAGGTCATTCCGCTGATGCAGGCCAACAAGCTGATCGTGTCGCCGCAGCTTGCGCCCCACCTGAAGCAGCCGGTCAATTTCGGCCTGCCGAGGGACGGCATCAAGATCGGCGAGAACAATGGCCAGAAGGTCGGCGGCGGCCTCGGCATCCCGCTACCCGGCAGGCAGCCCGACGGCAATCCCGGCAACACCGGCATCAATGGCGGGGGCAGGATCACCACCCTGCCCGTCATCCCTGGGCCGAAGGCCGAGGGTCTGCCGGACAAGAAGATCGTCACCCTGCCTTCGCCGAAAGGCAACACCGGCATCAACGGCGGCAAGGTCATCACCCTGCCGGTGAACAAGGGCGGCCGGATCACCTCCGGTCAGGACCCCAAGGTCAATGTCAAGACAAGCATGCCCATTGACCGCATCACCAACACGCGTCCGCAGCTCAACAACCGCCCCGTGATGAAGCTCAACAATCCCTCTCTGGGCAACAAGCTCAACCGGGGCAATTCGCAGCCCCGCAACCTGAGCTTCAACAGCGGCGGCAACAACGGCGGCTCCCGCTTGGCCATGGGCGGCAGCCAGATGCGCCGGGGGTTCTGATAGAACCGCACCTCGCCAACAGCGAAACCGGGGCAGAGCAGCGATGCTCTGCCCCATGCCTTTTTCCAGACCGAGCATGTATCAATCTTCACGCGTGTTACTAGGACCGCATGTCAGTGAATGAAGAAACACTCACCCTTTGGCGACCGGTAGGCCCGAAAGAGCTTGAACTCATCGAGCAGTCGGGCATGCGGCGCTTCCCGCCACGATTGCCGGACCAGCCGATTTTCTATCCGGTGCTCACCGAGGACTACGCCATCAAGATCGCGCGTGACTGGAACGTGCCTGCAAGCGGCAGTGGGTTCGTAACCCGATTTCAGGTCAAGCGCAGCTTCATTGACCGCTACGACGTCCAAGAAGCCGGCGGCCGGTCGCACCTGGAATACTGGATCCCGGCTGAGGATATCGACGCATTCAACGCGGCAATCGTCGGCCCGATCGTGGTCGTGCGGAGCTTCCCCTGAACAAGTCAGGCAACCAGCTTCGCAAACAGGTCGGCATCGACATTGCCGCCGGACAGGACGATGACGACGTTCTTGCTTTTGGCGTCGATGCGGCCGGCGAGCAGCGCGGCAAGGCCGACGGCGCCGCCGGGCTCGACCACGAGCTTCAGCTCGCGATAGGCAAAGGCGACGGCGGCGCCGACCTCTTCGTCCGAAGCCGACACGCCGCGGGCCAGCAGCTTGCTGTTAATGGAGAAGGTCAATTCGCCCGGCATTGCCGCCATCAGCGCGTCGCAGATGGTGCGCGCGGCCGCAGGATGCGGCTCACGATGGCCGACCTTGAGCGAGAGCGCATGGTCGTCATAGCCCTTCGGCTCGGCGACGATGACTTCCGCGCTCGGGAAGCGGGACTTCACGGCGGTGGCGACGCCCGCGATCAGGCCGCCGCCGGAGGCGGGCGCGACCACGATGTCGGGCGCAAGACCGCGCGCGGCCATGTCCTCGGCGATCTCGCGGCCGGCGGTGCCCTGGCCGGCGATCACGAAGGGATCGTCATAGGGGCGCACCAGCGTGGCGCCGCGCTTGCTCGCGATGCCGCCCGCGATCGCCTCGCGGTCTTCCTTGTCGCGGTCGTACAGCACGACCTCGGCGCCGTAGGATTTCGTGCGCTCGCGCTTCGAGAGCGGTGCATCCGCCGGCATGACGATGGTCGCCTGCATGTTGAGCAGCTTCGCCGCCGCGGCCACGCCCTGCGCGTGGTTGCCGGAGGAGAACGCGACGACGCCGCCGCCGCGATTGGCTTGCGGTATCGAGGAAAGCTTGTTGAAGGCGCCGCGGAACTTGAACGAGCCGGTCCGCTGCAGCATCTCCGGCTTCAGAAAAACCTTTGTGCCGGCGCGCTCATCGAGCACCGGAAAGCACAACAGTGGCGTCCGCACCGCAAATGGCGCGACCACCTTGGCGGCCGCCTCGATATCGGCGGCGCTGACGGGAGGGCTCAGCTTGGTTTCGGTCATAGCCGCATTTTACTGCGTGGCGCGTACCGCCGACAAGCCGGATCAGCGGGACAGTCGGGCCGTCAAATGCGGGTCTTCCGCCACGAATTCGACCGGTTCCGCCTTGGCGCCATCGAAGCGAGTTCGATCAGCTCGGCTATACGGGACGACCCCCGTAGCGCCAGCCGCAGATCGCCATAGCCGCGAATGAGCGGAAGGATTCCGGTGTCGGGAAACCCAATCGCGACGCCCAGCTGCCTCGCGGCTACCGCCATCATCGTCAGCCTGCGGACCAACCCGTTGACCTGGGGGTGCCGCGCATCGGTTGCGACCAGGACCTTCATCAGGCCGCGCGCGCTGCCACGCGGGGAACCGGCGCGACCCGCCGGACCGGATCGGTCCAGGTGATGATCTCGAAAGTGCCATCCTCGTGTTCGACCAGCGCCGTGCAACTCTCGACCCAGTCGCCGCAATTCATGTAGCGGATGCCGTGCTCGTCGTGGATCGTCGCGTAATGGATATGGCCGCAGATCACACCCTCGCAGCCGTGGCGGCGTGCCTCGCCGGCGAGCGTCGATTCGAAGGCGCCGATATAGTTCACCGCCTTCTTCACCTTCAGCTTCGCCCATTGCGACAGCGACCAGTACGGCACGCCCAACATGCGGCGGAAGAAGTTGACGAGGCGGTTCATCTGGATCGCGAAGTCGTAGGCCTTGTCGCCGAGATGGGCGAGCCAGCGCGCGTTCTGCACCACGAGGTCGAAAATGTCGCCATGGATGACGAGATAGCGCCGGCCGTCGGCGCCGGTATGGATGGTGTTCTCCACCACGTCGATGCCGCCGAAATGCGTGCCGTAATATTTGCGCAGGAACTCGTCGTGATTGCCGGGCACGTAGATCACTTTGGCGCCCTTGCGCGCCTTGCGCAGCAGCTTTTGCACGAAGTCATTGTGCGATTGCGGCCAGTGCCAATACGACTTCAGCGCCCAGCCGTCGACGATGTCTCCGACGAGGTAGATGGTGTCGGCGTCATGGCTGCGGAGGAAGTCCAGCAATCGGTCGGCTTGCGAGCCGCGGGCTCCGAGATGGACATCGGAGATAAACAAAGTGCGGAAGCGCCGCTCGGCGGTCTCATCACTCAAGGAGTCACTTCCCATGCACGTGCCCTAACAGATTTGCATGACAGGCCGATGACCGGGCCGCGCTGCTGATAGCCGCATGGGAATCAGTTGCAGTCCCCCGGAATGCGCGAATAACAGCGCGATGCGACAGGCAGGCGACACTAGACGGGCCGCCTCTCGAATGACGGGAAGTGTTGCCGGGAATAGCTGGTTAAAGGCGACCGAGTTCCGCCGGACGATGTTCAGTAGAACTCGTGAAAATGATGAATCGGCCCGTGGCCATGGCCGACCGTGAATCGATCCGCTGCCGTGATCGCCGCGCTGATCCACGTCTTGCCGTTACGCACGGCGGTCTGCATGTCCTCGCCTTTGGCAAGGCCAGCTGCGATCGCCGACGACAGCGAGCAACCGGTGCCATGCGTGTTCTTTGTGGCAACACGCGGCGCCGACAGCGGCACTGTTCCGGTGCCGGTGACGAAATAGTCGGTGCTTTCCGCGCCCTGCCCGTGGCCGCCCTTGATCAGCACCGCGCGCGGACCGAACGCAAGCAGCCGCTTGCCCTGATCGGCGATCGCGCTCTCGGTCGTCGCGACTCGCTCGTCCAGCAGTGCCGCCGCCTCGGGCAGGTTGGGGGTGATCAGCGAGGCAAGCGGAATGAGGTTCTTGCGCAATGCCTCGATCGCGTCCGACTTCAGCAACCTGTCGCCGGAAGTTGCGACCATAACGGGGTCGAGCACGATGTGCATCGGCCGCCATTTTGCAAGACCGGCTGCGATCGCGCCGATGACCGGAAGCTCCGCCACCATGCCGATCTTCACGGCGCCGATGACCAGATCGGCAAAGACGGCATCGATCTGCCCCGTGACGAAATCGGCGGGCACCTGGTGGATCCCGGTCACGCCTTGTGTGTTCTGCGCGGTCAGCGCGGTGATGACGGATGCGCCATAGACGCCGAGCGCCGCAAAGGTCTTCAGATCGGCCTGGATCCCTGCGCCGCCGGAGGAATCCGAGCCGGCAATGGTGAGCGCGATCGGCGTCGTCATCGCCAACATCGCGCGTCTGGCGGGAACATGGTCATAGGCTGTCCTAACGCGGCGGGCCATGGCCATCAAGCGGACATGCCAAGTCGGCATCTCAAGCCGGCTTCCCGAACTGGCTTGCAATGCCCCCGCAGATTTGGCCTATTGGCCCGGCCTACCCCCTTCGGAGACCCCCGGCGATGGTGCCCTTTTTCGTCCAGATCAAATGCAAGCTCGGCCAGTCCTATACGGTGGCCAATGCGCTGGCCGAAGCCGAGATCGCATCCGAGATCTATTCGACCGCGGGCGACTACGATCTGCTGGTGAAGTTCTACGTCGACAAGGACACCGACATCGGCCACTTCATCAACGAGAAGGTGCAGGTGCTTCCGGGCATCCAGGACACCCATACCATCATCACCTTCAAGGCGTTCGGCTCCTCCTGAAGCAGGCGCATCCCGCCGGATTTACACTCAATTCAAGCTTTTCGTTCATCCTCACAACGTTTGGCTGGGGGGCCAGGCGCCGTTGCCGCCTCTTGCGCGGGGACGGACCATGCTCCGGAAAGCAGCCACATGTCCCATTTTGGATCAGCTACGAGCCTGACCCACGCGGCTGGAAAACCAGCCGTGCTGCTCGCTGCGGCCATCTTTCTGGTGCTGGGCGGCTGTGCGCAGCAGCGCGGAGAGCAAGAGGCCAATGCCGCCCTGCCGGAGCCGCCGCCGCGGCCAGCCTACTGCGAGCCTCGCCCTGCGCCTGACTGCGAGTTCAAGGGATCGACCTTCAAGACGGTAGACCCTGCGGAATTTTCCCAGCTCAGGCTGGCTTACGAGCGCCGGTGCGTCCGGCACGCCGAGAAAGCGGAACGCGAACGCATGCGCGAACTGCATGCCTCCGGGGCCTGCGAGGGCAGGCCGGCGCCTGCGCTGGCCACCAGCCGGTAGTATCATGACGTAAATGCACCTCGCCCGAGGCACGGTTTCGCCATATGTCGATCACGCCGAGGCCCTGAATTTCTCGATTACCTAGGGGCGGTCGTCGATCAGAGGTTCCACGGTAATGGAATTTCTGAGGGGGAATTAGTTGCGAGTACCACCATGGGGACGCTTTACGATCTGCTCGGAGCCCTTCCGAACGATGATGCGGAGGCTTTGAGAGTCGCTTTCCGGCGGGCTGCGAAGGCGACCCACCCTGATACCAATCCCGGCGATCCGGATGCCGCACTACGCTTCAGGCAGTTGGTTCGTGCGCATGATATTCTCAGCGATGCCTATCAGCGCACCACCTACGATCAGTTGCTCGCGATCGCCACTCGTCCACCATTGCCGCCCGCACCACCTCCGCGCGCGACGGTCTACGAGAAGATTCACCGTGGCGCCACTAACACCATGGCGGCCACCATTATCGCGGCCGTGCTCATCGGCGGCTACACCGTGTTCAGCCACATCTCGGAGACGGAGGCGATGCCGGATCGCACGGCAAGAATCGCCGAGAACTCGCCCCTCGATGTCACCTCGGCGTTGCCGCAAGGAGCCAGCGTTCGAGACGTGACCGCCGAGAAGCGTGAGAGCGCCGCCGCCATCAATGAGCCAACGACGACGGACGCGGTTGCGGCAGCCGCGAACGCGGTCAATCCACCGCTGGCCGTCATTACCTTGCCGGCGCCCGCCCCGGCCCCTGCCGACGCCAGGACGTTGCACCAGCGCGGCATGCATGCCTATCGCGGCGGCGACCTCGGCGCGGCACTCGCGCATTTCAATCTGGCGATTGCGCAGGATCCCGGTTTTGCTGCGGCCTATATCGATCGAGGCATCGTGTTCTACCGCATGCGCAACTTCGACCGCGCCTTTGCCGACATGTCGAAGGCCAAGCGTCTGGGCAAGACCGGCAAGGACAAGCTCAAGTCGGCCGCACAAGCGCGCGAGAAGCCGCCGGCGCCGGTTGTCGTGGGCCGCCCTCCCATGCCGCGTTGGCGCGTGACGGCGGCGGTCACGCCCTAACCGTCGCGCATCTACTTGTCGTCCTGCTCGCTCTTGCGCTTCGGCCGCGGCGGGCCTTCGACCGGCGGCAGCGACTTCAAGTATTCAGCTATCGCTTGCCGATCCTCCGTCGAAAGCTGCGACGTGTTCTTGATCACGCGCGCCATTGATCCGCCGGCCGTGTCGCCGTCAGGGAATTCTCCCGTCTCCAGGAAATAGTCGATGTCCTTGGTGCTCCAGTCGGCGAGTCCCTTTTGCGTGATGTTGGGCACCCAACCCTCGCCTTCCGGATTGGGACCGCCGGCGAAGCGTTGCGCCTCGACGATGCCCCCGAGGAAGTTGCGCGGGCTGTGGCACTCAGCGCAATGACCAAAACCATTGACCAGATACGCACCGCGATTCCACGAGCGCGAGTGTGCGGAGTCGGGCACGAACGGCTTGCCGTCTAGGAAGAGCAACTTCCATATCCCGACCGTGCGGCGGATGTTGAACGGAAAGGGCATATCGTGATCGCGCACCCGGCCCGTCACCGGCGCGAGCGTCTTGAGATACGCGAAGAGATCGCGAACGTCCTCGACCTTGGCGCGCTGATAGGAAGCATAGGGAAACGCCGGATAATAGTGCACGCCCGAAGGCGAAGTGCCGTTCATGACGGCGGTGAGGAAATCCGCCTCGCTCCATCGCCCGATTCCGTCGTCCGGATCTGGCGAAATGTTGGGCGCATAGAACGTGCCGAATGGCGAGGGGATCGCAAGCCCGCCGCCGAGTTTCAGCCGATCGGGCTGGTTCGGTACCGCATGGCATGAAGAACACCCGCCCGCGTTGAACATTGTCTGCCCGTTGGCGATATCAGGCCGATAGGCCGGCAGCGAAGTCGCCGCGAGGCTTGCAGGAACGGTTAGCTGCCAGAACACGCCGAGGCCGATGGCGGCGAGTACGATCAGGCCAATCAGAGCACGCTTCAGCATTCATTAATCCGTCATCGCGAAGCTTCGATCCCGCCGCAGTATGGCGATTTTCGCCGTCATAAGCTTGCGCGAAATTTGACGACGACGACGCCATTCCGGGAATAAAATCGGAAATGCGCTGTTTTGAAGCTGACAGCAACAGGGAGAAAGCCATGTCCAAGACCATGCTTGCCGCGCTTGCGTTCGGTGCTGCGGTTGCCTTCGCGGGCCCAGCCTTTGCCGAGAAGATGAAGGCTACGCTGGATGGCAAGTCGGAGGTGCCCGCCAACACGAGCGCCGCCACGGGAACCGCCGAGATCGACTACGACCCGGCCTCGAAGAAAGTCACCTGGAAGGTGATCTATAGCGGCTTGTCCGGCCCGGCCACGGCGGCCCATTTCCACGGCCCTGCGGAGCCGGGCAAGAATGCCGGCGTCGCGGTCGCGATTCCGAATGCCGGGACGAGCCCGGTCGAGGGGAGCGCCACGTTGACCGACGCGCAGGCCGCCGACCTCGTCGCCGGGAAGTACTATATCAACATCCACACCGCGGCGAACCCGGGCGGCGAGATCCGCGGCCAAGTGACCAAATAACGAACAGCGTGAGCAAGTGAAGGCGACAAAAGTCGCCGGGCAGACACGAAGGGGCGAACGCTCGATGCGTTCGCCCCTTGCTCTGCTGCCTCGACGGCTGCTTGCCTTGCTACAGCGACAGCTTCGCCGTCAGCCCTTGACGCGGAATTTTTCGTGACAACCCATGCACACCTTGTTGAGTTCGGGAAATTCCGCCTTCAGGCTGTCCGCGTCCTTGATCCTGGCCTTGGCCTGACCGACAGCTTTCACGAAGGCTGCGGAGTGCGTCTCGAAATCCGCCCGCTCCGTCCATATCTTTGGCGATGCGTAATACTCGCCCTTCGTCGGCTTCAGCCCCTTGATGCTCTCCGGGAACAATGACGGAAAGCGCTTGGCGACATCATCGAGTTCTGCCAGTGCCTTGTCGACCGCAGCCTGATTGTAAGGCTTCTTGTCTCTGGCCATGTCCGAGAGCGTAATCGCGCTTGTGAGGTTGGACTTCATCGCAAGCTGAGTCTTGTCGACCTGCTCTTGCGGGCTTTGCGCCAGCGCCACGCCGGCACCAAGCAGAATTGCTCCAGTCAAAACGATGGTTCGACGCATCGACAATCTCCGTTTCCAGCCCCTTGGTGGTGCTTGGCCGGGATTCTCCCGGCCCAGCGTACGCCGCGCCAGCAGGCGCGACGTCGTATCTCTTCAACACCTCGTGTGGTGCTTCATTCCATGCGCAGCGGCAAATGTCAGAGGGTATGCCGGCGCTGCGCCTCGCGGATGGCGATCCAGACCCGCTCGGCGGTAGCGGGCATGTCGATGTGGTCGATCTTGTATTCGCGCCACAGCCCTTCGAGGATGGCATTCACCAGCGCAGGACACGAGCCGATCGCGCCGGCCTCGCCGGCGCCCTTCACGCCAAGCGGATTGGTCGTGCAGGGCACATTGTGGGTCTCGAACACGAAGGAAGGACCATCGGAGGCGCGCGGCATCGCGTAATCCATGAAGGTGCCGGTGACGAGTTGGCCATCCTTGTCGCTGTAGACCGCCTGCTCCATCAACGCCTGGCCGATGCCCTGCATTGCGCCGCCATGGACCTGGCCGGCCAGCAACAGCGGATTGAGCGTCACGCCGAAGTCGTCGACGATCACATAGTTGATGATGCGGATGATGCCGGTCGCCGGATCGATTTCGACTTCGGCCAGATGCGTGCCGTTCGGATAGGTGCCGTCCGCCTGCGTGAAGGTCGAGCTCGCCTTCAGCTTCGAGGGATCGACGCCGGGACGCTTTGCCAGATCGGCGAAGCTGACCGAGCGGTCGGTGCCCGCAACCCGTACGGTGCCGTTGTTGATTTCGAGGTCACCGATGCCCGCTTCGAGCGCTTGCGCGGCGATCTCCTTCAGCTTGTTGCCGAGGTCGCGCGTGGCACGCTCGACGCAGACGCCGCCGGTCGGGATCGAGGATGAGCCGCCGGTGCCAAGCCCGGTGGCGATCTGGTCGGTGTCGCCCTGCAGTACGTGCACGCGCTCCGGCGGCAATCCGAACTGCTCGGCGACGAGCTGGGCATAGGCGGTCTGGTGCCCCTGCCCGCTCGACTGCGTGCCGATCAGGATGGTGACGTCGCCATTGGGATCGAGCGCAACGTTGGCCGTCTCCTCGCCCATGGTGCCGCAGACCTCGACATAGCTCGCGAGACCAATGCCGCGCACCAGCCCCTCCTTCTTCGCCGCCTTGGCGCGCTTGGGAAACTCCTTCCAGCCCGCGATTTCCATTGCGCGCTTCATGTGCGCTGTGAAATCGCCGGAGTCGTAAACCTTGCCCGTCGCGGTGGTGTAGGGCATCGCCTTCGGCGAGATGAAGTTCTTCCGCCGGATCGCGTCCGGCGTCATGCCGAGCTTTCGCGCGGCAGCATCGACAAGGCGCTCGACCACGTAGGCGGCCTCGGGGCGTCCGGCGCCGCGATAGGCATCGACCGGCACGGTATTGGTGAACACAGTGCGGACGCGGCAGTGGAAAGCCTGGATGTCATAGAGGCCGGGCAGCATGCCTGCGCCGCCATGCGGGATGTAGGGGCCGAAGGTCGAAAGATACGCGCCCATGTCACCCATCAGGTCGACATCCATGCCGAGGAATTTGCCGTCCTCGGCAAGCGCCATCCGCGCCACCGTGACGTTGTCACGGCCCTGCGCGTCGCCCATGAAATGATCGGAGCGGTCGGCGGTCCACTTGATGGTCTTCTTCAGCTGGCGCGCGGCCACCGCCATCAGAGCATATTCGCGATACGGAAACAGCTTGGTGCCGAAACCGCCCCCGACATCGGGGCAGATCACCCGCATCTTCTCGACCGGTATCTTCAGCACGTTCTGGCACAGGATGTCGCGCAGGCGATGGCTGCCCTGGCTGCCGACGGTGAGCGTGAGGTGATCGCGCTTGGCGTCGTATTCGCACACCGCCGCGCGCGTCTCCATGAAGTTGGTGATAACGCGCGGGTTGACGATCCTGATCTCCGCGACGGCATGCGCCTTGGCGAAGGCGGCCTCCGCCGCCTTCTTGTCCCCGATCGAGACGTCGAACAGCACGTTGCCGGGCTGATCAGGCCAGACCTGCGGTGCGTCCTTCTTGATGGCATTGGCGACACCGACCACCGCCGGCAGCGGCGTCCAGCTCACCTCGATTGCCTCGAGCGCATCGCGGGCGTGGTCGACGGTATCGGCAACCACGAAGGCGACGGCGTCGCCGACATGCCGCACCTCGTCGCTAGCCAGGATCGGATATGGCGGGCCGGTGAAGGGATCGACCTCAAAATTGAAGAGGCACGGCAGGCCGCCGAGATCCTTGACGTCCTCGGCAGTGAGGATCAGCGACACCCCCGGCAAGCTGCGCGCTCTGGCGACATCGATAGTATATTTTGCATGCGCATGGGGCGAGCGCAGCATCAGCGAGTGCAGCGCCGGCTGCGGCGCGACATCGTCCGTGTAGCGGCCCTTGCCGCGGATCAGCGCATCGTCTTCCTTGCGGCGAACGCTCTGTCCGACGCCGAATTTGATTGGAGCAGCCATCTTGTCTCCGGTTGCAGTACAGATTCTGGCGGGCATATTGCAGCGGTTCGCCCGGCGGCGCAAACCGTCCGAACGGCCGACTTCGCCGCATTGCAGCGTGAGCCTGACCGGACAAGAAAACGGCCCGGTCGAGGCCGAGGCTTCTTTGAGGGCTGTCGTTGGACCATGGTCGAAAGATCAATAGTTCGCGACCACCGGTCCGCCAAAGCGGTAATTGGGCGCGGACGCGCGATGTGATCGGTGATACGACCTGCCGGCGGAACGTTGGCAAGCAGCAGCGCGGTCGTGCGGGAGTTGCCGAGGTCGACATCGAGACGTTCGATCTTGCCGGTCCAGTTTCCGCCGAGGCTTGGTCCAGCCCGCCCGGCTAGGAATGGTCATTGGATAACGTGGCGGCTCCGGCACGCCGAAACCGTTGAAGCCGGTGACCGCGCCATTGCCGTTTGACGCTGCCGAACGCGACCGCCGGGAGGTAGCCCGGCCCGGATCGCCCCTTTGCCTTTCCCGAAGCCAATTCCTCGCGTGCATAATAAAACGGAACCGCACCGCAGTACCCGCTGTGGAACCCGGCGCGCTCACGTCGGATTGTCGCGGGATCCAATAAAATCTAAGGGCCGAAGGTGAAAGGTTCATCCGCGAACCAGGGAAATCAGCCAGCGGCGTCCAAACAGAACGAGAATAGAGGCTGGGTAAACTACCGTGCCTACCCCGATCAGAATTCCCAGAGCCGCCTCGTCACGTAATGCGATTTTGGCAAGACCGTTCGCGGCGAATCGCGCCGTGAACCACAGCACCGCCCCGAGAATAGCTCCGGCGACGACGAATTTAGCAAAGGACTGCAGCAGCGCCCGATCGAGCGTGAGATAGCCCGCCCGCACCGCAAAGCCGATGACCAGCAAGAGATTGATCCAGGCTCCAACCGCGGTCGCCAGCGCGAGGCCGATCTGCGCCAGCGAGCCGACCAGCGCCACCTTCAGCGCGACATTGACGGCGACGCCGGTCAGCGAGGCCTTCACGGGCGTGGCGGTATCCTTGCGCGCGAAGAAGGTCGCAACCGCGCTGCGGATCAGCACAAAGGGAATGAGCCCGATCGCGTAAGCCGCAAGCGTCGCGCCGGCCGCGGCGGCATCGCCCTTGGTGAATGCGCCGCGCGCGAACATCGCCCGCATGATGGTGTCGGGCACCGCGATGAAGGCGGCGACGAACGGCACGGACAACAGCAGCGTGAAGTCGAAGGCGCGGCGCTGCGACACCGCCGCACCATCGAAATCGCCCGCGCTCAGCCGTCGCGACATTTCCGGCAGCAGCACCGTGCCGATCGCAATGCCGATCACACCGATCGGAAGCTGGTTGAGGCGGTCGGCGTAATAGAGGGCTGACAGCGCGCCGACGGGAAGGAAAGTCGCGATGATCGTATCGGCGAACAGCGCGACCTGCGTTCCCATCGAGCCGATCGTGGCAGGTCCCAATGCACGGAAGAAAGCGCGGACGTCCTCGTCGAGCTTGAGCGGAGCGAAGCGCGGCAGGCCGCCATGGCGGGCCAGATCTCCGGCCACAAGGAAAAACTGCAGAAAACCGGAAATCAGCACGCCCCATGCCGCTGCGTGGCCGGCGCTTGGAAAAAACGCCGCCAACGACAGCGTCATCATCATCGCAAGGTTGAGGAAGATCGGCGCGGCCGCGGCACTGGCGAAGCGGTGCATCACGTTGAGCATCCCGCCATAGAGCGTTACCAACGTGATCAGAAGCAAATAGGGAAAGGTGATACGGGTAAGTTCGATCGCGAGCTTGCGTTGCTCGGCATCGTCAGGAAAGCCGGGCGCGAGGATGGTCATCGCCTGCGGCATGAACATCAGCGCGGCCACCAGCAGGATCAATTGCGTGACGAACAGCACCGTGAAGATACGGTTGGCGAAGAGCCGCGCCGACGCTTCGCCGCGCTCACCGTAAACATGGGCATAGGCAGGCACCCACGCGGCGTTGAAGGCGCCCTCGGCGAAGATGGCGCGGAAATGGTTGGGTAGCCGCAGCGCGACAAAGAATGCGTCGGCCACGGGGCCGGCACCGAGAATCGCGGCGAGCATGATGTCGCGCGCAAAACCGGTAAGCCGGGAGAGCAGCGTGTAGCCGCCGACGGTGAAAATACGTCCGAGCATTCGCTGCCTCTATAGCAAATTCGGCCCTGATTGCATCAGAGCCGAATTGCGAATCTTGCTTGACGCGTTGCCCTCGTGCGAACCGGCCCCCGCTTCGCTCGAAAACGCTTGCCGGCGGCGCCTCAGAACGCCCTAAAGGGCGCTGCGCACGGCGGCAATGACCCGCTCCTGCGCCATCTCGTCGAGATAGGCGTGCATGGGCAAGCTGATGACATCGGCCGACAGCCGCTCGCTGCAAGCCAGGCCGCCCTCCGCGGCCGGAAAATCCCTATACGCCGTCTGCTGGTGCATCGACTTCGGATAGTAGATCGCGGTCGGCACGCCCTTCGCCTTCAGATCAGCGGCAAAGCCGTCGCGGTCTACTCCCCTGGGCAGGCGAATGGTGTATTGCGCCCACACCGAAGTGCACCCGGCGGCGAGGTGCGGCACGGTTACGATATTGCCGAGCCCGCGAGAATAGCGCTCCGCGGCTTCATTGCGTGCGGCGATCTCCTCGTCGAAGATCTTCAGCTTCTCGAGCAGCACCGCCGCCTGCACGGTGTCGAGCCGTCCGGTAAGTCCGAGGCGAACATTGTCGTATTTGTCGGCACCCTGCCCGTGCACCCGGATGCTGCGCAGCCGCTCGGCAAGCGCCGCATCGTCGGTGAAGATGGCGCCGCCGTCGCCGTAGCAGCCGAGCGGCTTGGCCGGGAAGAAGCTGGTCGCGGTAGCGCGGCCGAAGGTACCGAGACGGCGGCCCTTGTAGCTGGCGCCGAAGCCTTGCGCCGCATCATCCAGCACGAACAGGCCTTCGGCTTCCGCCACCTCCGATATCGCGTCGTGATCGGCGCTCTGCCCGAACAAATCCACAGGGATCACTGCGCGGGGGGTCAAGCCGAGCTTGCGCGCGGTGGCGATGCCGCTCTTCAGCGAAGCGGCATCCATGTTGAAGGTCGCTTCATCCACATCGACGAAGACAGGTGTAGCGCCAGTCAGCGCCACCGCCTCGCCGGTCGCGCAGAAGGTGAAGGAGGGACACAGCACGGCATCACCGCGGCCGATGTTTTCCGCCATCAGCACCATCAACAGTGCATCGGTGCCGCTGGCGCAGCTCACGACGTGCTGCGCGCCGGAAAATTCAGCCAGCGCCTGCTCCAGCGCGGCGACCTCGGGACCGTTGACGAACTGGCAATGGGCGAGCACACGGCCGACGGCCTCATCGATCGACTTGCCGAGCCGGCGCCGCTGCGCGCCGATGTCGATGAAGGGAACCGGTTCAGGAGGCATGTGCTGGTTCATAGATGCGAAGTTCCAGGAGTTGGCGATCAGCCGACGAGGCGGCGCGGGCCCTTGCGCTCGGCGGAGGCCGCAGGCTTGGACGGATGCTCGAGGCAGCGGATCGCGATCTCGAGGCTGGCGACGCCTTCGTCGCCGGTGACAGCAGGCGCGCCGCCGGCGCGCACAGCGTTGAGGAAGGCGATCAGTTCGGCGCGCAGCGGCTCATCGTGACCGACGGGCAGATGCCGCATCGAATAGGAGCCGTCCGGCTTGAAGCCGAAGCACTCAGTGACCTGCCGCGTCAACAGATCGCCCATGATGTATTTCTGCCGCGTCGCCACTGTCACGTTGCGCGCCTTGAACGGCGTCAGCCAGTTGGTGTTGATGTGCGCCAGCACGCCCGAGGCCGTGCGGAACTGCAGCAGGGCAATGTCCTCGCGCTCGGCCACCGCGCTGGAAAGCTGCGGCTGCACCTCGACGATGTCGGACTCGGTGAACCAGCGGATCAGGTCGATGTCGTGTACGGCCAGATCGATGACCACGCCGACATTGGACATCCGCGGCGGAAACGGACCGACGCGCGTGATCGCGATGGAGAGAATGTCCTCGCCGGACAGCGCCTGCTTGACGGCGGCAACCGCCGGATTGAAGCGCTCGACATGGCCGACCATCAGCGTGACGCCGGCGCGGGCGGCGGCGGCGACGATCTCGCGTCCCTCTTCTACCGTGGAGGCGACGGGCTTTTCGACCAGGATGTGAATCTTGCGCGCGATGCAGGCCAGCGCAATCTCGTGATGGAGATGCGTCGGCGCCGCGATGGTCACGGCATCGACACCCTCGCCAACCAGTTGATCCAGCGTTTCGAAAGCGCGGCAGCCGGCATGCTCGGTCGCTCTCGTGCGGTGCTCGGGCAAGGGATCGACGATCCCGACCATGGTGGTGTTCGGCAGCCCGCCCAGGACGCGCGCGTGGTTGGTCCCCATCACGCCCGCGCCGATCACGCCGACTCGCATCCAATCCCCCTCTTAGTCGACAAGAACAAGCCTCTGCAAAAGCTTGCAAATTCCAAGAAAGCGGCGAAGTAGGCCACTGTCCCCATCAGCCGCTTAGCAGGCCGCCTCTAGCTCTGGAAGACACAATTTGCTGCACTCGGTTACCAAGTCTTGGGCAAAAGGGCCTGAGGGAAAGGCCCCGGCCCAGGCAATGCCATCAAACGTCGCGGCCGTGGTGCCCGGCATGAACCGTCATGCTTTCAAGGCATCGCCGGCGCCGCCGCCGAGCGCTGTCGCAGCGATGATCCTGAGATCGCCGAGGAAGCTGCGGCCGAGCATGTAGCGGCTGTCGGCCTCGGCGAGCATCTCCGGCGTCGACATGTCGATCGAGGCAAGCTGCGCGACGCCGGTGATACCGGGCCGGATGGCGAACACGTTTCGAGCCCGGCGCGCGGCAATCACCTCGGCCTGATTGGGCAGGCAGGGGCGTGGGCCCACCAGGCTCATGTCACCGCGCAGCACGTTAAACAGCTGCGGCAGCTCATCGAGCTTGAGCGAACGCAGCCGCTTGCCGATGGGTGTGACCCAGCTCGCGGCTACCTCATGCGAACCGGCAACCGGCGCGCCATGCGCCATGGTTCGGAACTTGTAGCAGTCGAACGGCTTCTCAGACCTGCCGACCCTCGTCTGTACGAACAGCGCGCCGCCGGGCGAAGATCTCGACACGAGATAGGCGATGATCAGCATCACGGGCATGAGCACGATCAGCCCTACCGCCGCAACCACGAAGTCAAACGCTCTTTTCATCCACCTGACCGCTGGCTCCGGCGGTCATGGAGAATCGCGCCCGCCCGGGAAGCTTGCCCGAGCCGCCTAAGCCGATCCGGCAATCGGGTCAAGCGCCAGTTCTGCCTGGCGAAAAGACCGGGCCGTCTGCCGCAAGCCGTCGTTCACATCGATCGGAGGCATCCAGCCGAGAATCTCGCGGGTCTTGCTGCAATCGACCTGAAGCGAATCGATCAGGCGATCAGCAACGCCGCGCCTGCCGAGCATCGTCGCGCCGAACTTCAGCAGCGGTGCCGGGCACGACAGGACCCAGGATTTCCGCCCCAGCGCCTGCGCCAGGCGGCGATACAACTCGCTCGTCGACATGTCCTCGCCGTCGCTGACGGTGAACACCTCGCCGGCCGCCCTGGAATGCTCGGCCGCTGCGATGATCAGATCAACGAGATTGCCGACATAGACGAACGATCGCTTGTTGCTGACGGCGCCCAGCGGCAGCGGAATGCCGCGATCGATCCATTGCATCATGGTGCCGAAATTCGCCTTCACGCCGGGGCCGTAGACCAGCGGCGGCCGGATTACCGTCACTTCCAGCCCGGTGTCGCGAGATAGCGCAAACAGGCCGGCTTCGGAATCGAGCTTGGCCTGCGCGTAGGGATTTTTCGGATTGGGTTGATCGGCCGCAGTGAAAGGCCGGCCCGGCGAACTCGCTTCGCCGTTGACCTTGATGGACGAGATGAACACGAACCGCTTCACCCCGGCGCGAGCGGCCTGCCGTGCCAGATTGAGCGTCGCATCGACATCGTTGCGCTGGATCTGAGCTTCGTCATGCCGCGCCATCTCGTCGCATTGGGCACGCGAAGCCAGGTGAACGATGACACCGACTCCTTCAAGCGCCGCCGTCCAGTCAGTCTGCTTGTCGATGTTGGGGATCACAAACGAACCTTGGCCCCGGCGCGTCACCGCGCGGTGGGGAATTCGCCGCCTCGTCATCTCGGATACCAGCGACGTCCCGACGAAGCCGCCGGCGCCAGTCACGAGTATGATCTTTTCCCGCTGCCCTGCTTGGCCCATCTCTGCCAGCGACCGTGCCGCGCTCCCTAGCACTGCCAGCGGCTCCTGGGTTGGAACGCGCGCAATGCCCGCCGATCGCTCCCCCCGCGCGATCGGTGTTTTTCCGACTCAGCTGTTTGGGCCCCGACGCCATTCAACTACATGCCTGCGCATCCGACAAGAAAATACGTGGCATCACACGCTACGCGGGAACTCGGTAAGGCATGGTATCGTGCATTGGAACTTGCGGCTGCACCTCATTCGCCCGCGCGTCACCCGCGGCGGTAATCGTCCTCGATGCGGATGATGTCGTCCTCGCCGAAATAGCTGCCGGTCTGCACCTCGATCAGCTCGAGCTGTATCTTGCCGGGATTTTCCAGCCGGTGGACCGCGCCGATGGGGATATAGATCGATTCATTCTCATGCACGGTCTTGACGAGTTCGTTGACTGTCACCTGCGCGGTGCCGCGCACCACGATCCAGTGCTCGGCGCGATGGTGGTGCTTCTGCAGCGACAGCCGCCCGCCGGGCCGGACGATGATCCGCTTGACTTGATGTCGCTCACCATTGTCTACGGACTGATAGGACCCCCAAGGACGGTGAACCCTGATGTGGTCTTCGGTGACCTGCGGCGCAACGGTCTTCAATCGCGCAACGAGACGCTTCAATCCGTTGGCGTTCTTCTGGCGCGACACCAGCACCGCGTCGGGAGTAGCGATCACCACGAGATCGTCCACGCCCTCCAGCGCGACCAGCGCCCGGTCCGTCGAGACGTTGCAGTTGCGCGAATCCTCGAACACCGCGGCCCCCTGCGCCGCGTTGCCCTGCTCGTCCTTCTTCGAGAGTTCCCAAACCGCATGCCACGAGCCGACATCGGACCAGCCGCAGGCAACGGGCACAACCGCCGCAAGCGAGGTCTTCTCCATCACCGCATAGTCGATCGAGATTGCCTTCGCCGACCCGAAGGCTTTCGGATCGAGTGTGACAAAGCCAAGATCGCGTCCAGCCTTGCCGACCGCGTCGGTGATCGCGCGAATGGTTTCCGCATCGACGTTACGATACTCATCGAGCAGAACCGATGCACCGAACATGAAGTTGCCGCTGTTCCAGAGATAGCCCGCCTTGACGTAGTCCGCCGCTGTCGCGGGGTCCGGCTTCTCGACGAACTTCGCTACCGCGCGTACATCGCCGGAGATGGCTTCGCCGGGATTGATATACCCGTACTCCGTGGCGGCGCGTTCGGGCCGAACCCCGAAAGTCACGATGCGGCCATCTGCGGCGGCAGGCAGCCCCTGACGGCAGGCCGCGACAAAGGCCGGCGTATCGCGAACCACGTGATCGGCGGCAAGCGCCAGCACGATCGCGTCCTTGTCCCGGCCTTGCGCGAAGACGGCGCCGGCTGCGATCGCGGGTCCCGAATCCCGCCGCGCCGGCTCGAGCAGAACGTCGGCCTCCTGTCCGATCTCGCTCAGTTGTTCCAGGACCATGAAGCGATAGGCCGCGTTCGTGATGACAATCGGCCGCTCGAACAACGTGCGGTCGGATAGCCGCATGAGCGTGTCCTGGAACGTCGAATGCTTGCCGAACAAGCGCAGGAATTGCTTGGGATGGACTTCGCGCGAAGCCGGCCACAGCCGCGTTCCGGCGCCGCCGCACATGATCAGCGGAACAATTCGTGTGTCCATAAGCCCCCTCAAATCCCGTAATGGTCGCGATACCAAGCCACGAAGCGGCTGATGCCCTCTTCGATCGGAGTATGCGGCCTGAAGCCGGTATCGCGCATCAGGTCGCCGACATCAGCAAAGGTTTCCGGCACGTCGCCCGGCTGCATCGGCAACATATCCTTTACAGCGGTGCGGCCCAACTCCTGCTCCAGCAGGGATACCACACGGGAAAGCTCTTCCGGATGATTGTTGCCGACATTGTAAATCCGTTCGGGCGGCCCGCCACCGGGCTCCCCCTCTTGCGGGATTTGGTCGACGAGGCGCGATATGACACGCGTGACGTCCTCGACATAGGTGAAGTCGCGCCGCATGTGGCCATGGTTGAAGAGCTTGATCGGCTTGCCCTCGATGATCGCCTTGGTAAACAAGAAGATCGCCATGTCGGGCCTCCCCCACGGCCCGTAGATAGTGAAGAAGCGCAGTCCGGTTACGGGAAGCCGATAAAGATGGCTGTAGGAATAAGCCATCAGCTCGTTCGCCTTTTTCGTCGCCGCATAAAGGCTGACCGGATGATCGGTACGGTCGCCGACCGCAAACGGCAGCTTCGTGTTGGCGCCGTAGACCGACGATGACGAGGCGTACAGCAGATGGCCGCAACCGTTGCGGCGGCAGCCCTCCAGGATGTTGAGGAAACCCTCGAGATTGGCGTCGGCATAAGCACTCGGCTGGTCGATGGAATGGCGCACACCGGCCTGTGCCGCAAGATGGACCACCGTTGCGAAACGATGCTTGGCAAACCACGCCGAGATCGTTGCGCGATCGGCCAGATCGGCCTGCAAGAATTCGAATCCCTTGCTTGCGCGCAGGATGGCGAGGCGCGCCTCCTTCAGCGAAGGGTCGTAATAGGCGTTGAGATTATCGAGGCCGACGACACGCCAGCCTTCGGCCAGCAGCGTGCGGGCGACGTGGAAGCCGATGAAGCCCGCCGCACCCGTCACCAGTATCGTCCGATCCGACATCACACCCCCGGTCGCAGCCCCGGACTGCCCGCGGGCCTGTTTACCCGCCGCCCGCAGCCCACCGCAATACCCCGGACGGCTATTGCCATAAGGGTTACTAGACCATACCAAGGCGGGCAAATTCAGCGCAGATCGCTGCGATCCGCGTTTTGGCCTCCCTCAAACGGATTCCAGTTCCTTTCGATGCGCCGAATTGTGCTTTCATCGCTGAAAATCCTCGTTTCCGCAGCGCTGCTCTATCTCGCCCTGCGCAAAGTCGACTTTCACGAGCTCGCCTCGCGCTTCGACGTTGCAAGCCTGGGCTGGATCGGTCTTGCGATCGCGGCGACTTTTCTGCAGATCTTCGTCGGCGTGCTGCGTTGGCGCGAGGTCAGCGCCGAATGCGACGCCCCGCTCGGCCTCAGGCAGGCGACGCGCTATAACCTGATCGGCGCCTTCTTCAACCAGACCCTGCCCTCCTCGATCGGCGGTGACGCGGTGCGGCTCTGGCTGGTGGCGCGGGCCGGCGCCGGCTGGCGCGCGGCGACCTATTCCATCTTTGTCGACCGCGCGATCGGATTGATCGCGCTCGCAATCGTGATCGTGGCCAGCCTGCCCTGGAGCTACCGGCTGATATCTGATCCGAACGGCCGCGCCGCCCTGCTGCTGGTCGATTTTGCGGCACTGGCCGGTGGCCTCGGCTTTCTCCTTTTCGGCCGGCTCAACTGGCCATGGCTCAAGAGCTGGTGGGGCACCCAACATCTGCATGCCTGCGCCGTCATCGCGAACCGCGTGATCTTCAGCCCCACGCGCGGGCCCAAGATCGCCGTGCTGTCGCTGCTGGTCCACGTACTCGCGGTCGTGATCGCCTGGTGCGTCGTGCGCTCGATCGCCGCCCCCGTGCTGTTCGGGCAGGTGTTCCTGCTCGTCCCGCCGGTAATGCTGATCACCATGATGCCGATCTCGATCGCCGGGTGGGGTGTTCGCGAAGCTACCATGGGGCTGGCGTTCGGCTATGCCGGACTCCTGGCCAATGAAGGCGTTAACGTGTCGCTGCTGTTCGGTGCTGTATCCTTCATCGTCGGCGCATGCGGCGGCCTGGTCTGGAAATTCAGCGCAGAGAAGGCCGCGAAAGGGACGGCCCCGATCACCGTGCCGGAGCAGGCTCCATGAGACGGACTCAATCGAACCTAAAAGGAACTGAAATCGACAGAACCGTACGGTGCCGATCAAGGAAGATTATGGCTGGTTTCGAGAGATAGATGAAAATCAGCGTTGTCACTGCATGCTTCAATTCGGAAGCGACGATTGGGTTCACCATCGAATCCTTTCTGAAGCAGAAGCATCCGCACAAGGAGATGCTCGTCATCGACGGCGTGTCCCGCGACGCAACTCTCAAAATCGTCGAATCCTTCTCCTGCCCCGAGATCCGCGTGTTCTCCGAGCCGGACAAGGGCATCTATGACGCCATGAACAAGGGCTTTCGCCGCTACAGCGGCGAGGCCATCGGCTTCCTGAACTCCGACGACACCTTCCACGATGCCGACGTGCTCTCCGACATCGCCGCCGGACTTGCCGATGCCGACATCGTCTATGGCGACCTCGACATGGTGACCGATCACCGGACCAAGCGCCGCACGCGTGTCTGGCAGGGCGGAACCTTCGGCCGCTACTCGTTCCAGCTCGGCTGGGTGCCGCCGCATCCGGCCTTCTACGTGCGAAGACAGGTCGCCGAGAGCGTCGGCGAATACGATGTCAACTACGTCACGACCGCGGATTACGACTACATGCTGCGCGCGCTGGCGCTGCACGATTTTCGCGTGCGCTATCTGCCGCGCGTATTTGTCGATTTCCAGATCGGCGGTGTATCCACGAGCGGCCTCGGGGTAACGTTTCGCGCCAATCTCGAATGCCTGCGCTCGCGCCGCGCACACCTCAACGCGCCGCCGATCGACGCGGCGTTCTTCCTGCGCTTCGCGCGGAGGATCCTGCAGCTGAGGCGATCAAGCCTTTGACAGGCGGACGACCGGAGCCGACTCCTCGGGTGGCGCCGCCCCACCGAACTCCGGAATGGCGTCTTTCAGCACTGCCTTGATGGTGGCGCGATCGTCCTTGGCGATCGCCTCCTCGAGCGCCGCGAGCCATTTGACCAATTTCGGCATCGGGGGCTCGTTCGGCTTGGCCGCCATGATGCCGGCAAGCCCGATTTCAACCGTCGGCTCTTCACTCGCGAACAGGATTTCGTTCAGCCGCTCGCCCGGCCGCATGCCGCTGAACACGATTTCGATGTCGAGGCCGGGCTCGAGGCCGGACAGGCGAATCATGCGCTCGGCGAGATCCACGATCTTCACCGGCTGGCCCATGTTGAGCACATAGACCGAGACGTCCGGCCGGACCGGGGCCAGCGCATGCGCCGCCGCCGTGATCACGAGATCGCAGGCCTCGCGAATGGTCATGAAGTAGCGGACCATGTCAGGGTGGGTGACGGTCACCGGTCCGCCCGCCTCGATCTGCGCCTTGAATTTCGGCACGACGGAACCATTCGAGGCCAGCACGTTGCCAAAACGCACCGAGATCAGGCGCATACGCGGCCGCCCTGCCGCTTGCGTGGCAAGGTCGTGATCGAGCGCCTGGCAGTACATTTCGGCAAAGCGCTTTGTGAGCCCCAGCATCGAGACCGGCTCGATCGCCTTGTCGGTGGAGATCATCACCATTGCTTCGGCGCCGGCGGCGAGCGCGGCGTCGGCGACGTTGACCGATCCGAAGATGTTGGTCTTGACCCCCTCGCTCCAGTCGCGCTCGAGGATCGGCACGTGCTTCAGCGCCGCGGCATGGAACACGATATCCGGCTTGAATTCGTTCATCAGCCGCATCATGCGTTCCCGGTCCCGGATGTCGGCAATGCGCCCTTCGATGGTTACGCCGCCGTCACGCGCAGCAAGTGCCTCGGTGACCGCGTAGAGCGCCGGCTCCGAATTCTCGATAACCAGCATCCGCGCTGCGCCGAAGGTGGCGACACGATCGCATATCTCCGCGCCGATCGAGCCCCCGCCGCCGGTGACGATGACGGCCTTGCCTTTCACCAGCGTCTCGAGTTTGGCGTAGTCGATCTTCTCGCTCGGCCGCAGCAGCAGATCTTCCACGGCAACCGCCGTCAGGCGGGGCGCATCGCCGCTCTCCAGCGACGGCATCCGGCTGACGATTAGCCCGAGCCGCTTGGCGCGCATCAGCACCGCTTCGGGATGCGACTCCGGCTCGAAGGCCGAGGGCGTCATCACCAGACGCGCGATCGGCTTGCCGCGCTTCTCATAGTCACGGATGACATCCTCGACGTCGTCGATGCCGCCGAGCACCGGCAGGTCGCGGATGGTGTGTCCGCGATCGTGGGTCGACGGCGACAATACCCCGATCGGCCAGATGTGCTTGACGGCGCCGCTTTCGATTCCGCGCAGCAGCACCTCGGCGTCGGCCGCCCGGCCGACCAAAAGCGCCGGCGAGGCTCCCTCGGTACGGGCATGGCGGCGCACCCGCGTGTAGCGGAAGTAGCGATAAGCAAAGCGCGAGGCGCTCAGGAACAGGATTTCCAGGAACCAGTACAGGACGATGGTGATGCGCCCGAGGAAAAAGGTGCCGCCGACGGCAGGTGCGACGATCAGATAATCCAGCACTACCAGCGCCAGCGTCAGCACAGTGGCGGCACGCACGATATTGAGCGCATCCGGCAGCGAGATGAATCGCCATTTCGTGGTGGTCAGCTTGAAGAGATAGGTCACCACCACGCTGAAGGCGACGAAGTAAGGCAAGATGTGCAGCAGCAGCGGGACCCGTTGCCAGAACAGGTCACCTTCGAAGCGCAGGAAGAAGCTGACAAACAGTGCCGCAGCGGTCGCCAACGCGTCATGCGTGGCGATCAGCGCGTTGCGCAGGGTCAGGTTTGTTAGACGCATCATGATGCTGGCGGTGGGCGGACTTCGATTTGCTACCTGCCTGGCCGCTGATACCCTATCTTCCTGCCGCATGCCAGTGCTAGGCGTCGGAACGGCCGCGCTTTGCTCGAGCGCTCAGCACTGTTCCACCGGCGATCCCAACCCCAAGGACGTACATCCAGCCCGGGACGAAATCGAACAGATGCGAGTTGAACAGCGATGTCAGCATGTTCTGTACAACAACGAGAAGGCCGATCCAGGCCATCAGGCCTTCGCCGCGGAACAGCGCGAGATGCGCGAACCACATTGCGTAGAGAATGACGACGCCGACTGCGCCCCATTGGACGGCGACGGCAAGCGTCTGGTTGTGCGGATTGCGAATGACTTGTGCATGAACCTGCCCATCGGGACCCGTCTTCGCCCGCTCGAACAGCCCCTCTGTCGATCCCGTCCCATGGCCAAACAATGGCGCCTCGGAGAAAAAGCGCAGCGACTTGGTCCAGAACTCGATCCGCAGTCCCATCGAGGTCGGCTCATTGGATTGCTTGTAGGTCTGATAGTCGCTTGAGAACCGTTCCGTGGCGGTGCGAAGCGAGGGCGATACCGACCAGGCCATCAGCGCGAGGATGAGAAGACTGAAGAAGATCGCAAGGCTGGTCCGCCACCGCAAATGCAGCACGGCAAACACGGCGAGCATGATCGGCATCGTGACCAGCGCCGTGCGGGATACCGTGACAAAGGCCATGTTGGCGAGGAGAGCCAACGCGATGGCGCAAAGCAAGAGCGCTTGTCGAACCTTCCCTTCACGGAAGAAAGCAAAAATCGGATAGGCGAGCGCCACCACGCATAACGTAAATTCCTGACTCTGGTCGATGTAGTTCTTGACGAAGATTCCGCGCGTGGATTCGTACGCCGCGCCGGTGAATTCTCCCTCTTTCAGCGTAAGGCTGGGCTCATACAGCACCAAAAAGGACGCCATCATCATCAGCACACAGGAAACCAGGAACCCTGCAAGAGCCCATGTGCCGCGTCGCGAACGCTCGAAGTGGTAAAGGACGAGCGGCAGGACAAAAAGCTTGGCAAGGGGACTTACCGAGTGGATGCGTTCGCCCCACGGCGCGGGGGACCAAAGTGTTCCAAGCAGTGCCAGCACGAAAAGTGCCACCGGCAACCAGCAGACCGGCTGGCCCATGAACCGGGCTAATCTGCGCAGGTCGATAGTCGTCGCCAGAGCGACGAGCCAGATCGCCATGAGGATGGAGAATACAGAGGTCGACCATGGCAGCGCGGCAGCAACCAGGATCAGCAGCAGGTCCAGATTGAAAATTCGCGCTGCCGGATTGTGCCAGCCCGACAGCATGAACGACGCCGTCGATCGTATCGACGCTAGCTTCCCATTTTGCTCCGGCATCGTCATCGCGCCTCGACCAGTGCCGTTGCCGGCGAGTCGGCTCTGATTTTCACTACCATGCCGTCGGAAACGCCGAGGCCGAACACATACATCCAGCCGGACCACGGCAGCAAAAGCGCAGTCAGCACGGCGCATGTATCGGCGACCGCCATCCAGAAGGCGGGAAGGCGCAACCATCGCCACCATTCTGACAGCGGCGAAGCTGATGCTGCCAGCGCCAGCTCGGCGCTCATGCCCTTCCCTCGCGGGCACGCTTCACCAGGGAAGTCGTGCTGTGGCCGTCGAGGACATCGACCAGCAACACCTCACCGCCGTTTGCTTCCACGATCTTGTGGCCAACCACCTGCTCGCGGGTATAGTCGCCGCCCTTGACCAGCACGCTCGGCCTGACCTGCTCGATCAGCTTGATCGGCGTATCCTCCTCGAAAATCACGACGAGATCGACCGCCTCCAGCGCCGCCAGCACCTCGGCGCGTGCGCGCTCGTCCTGCACGGGACGGCCCTCGCCCTTCAGGCGCCGCACCGAAGCGTCGCTGTTGAGCCCGACCACCAACCGGTCGCAAGCGCCGCGTGCCGCCGTGACCACCTTGACGTGTCCGGGATGCAGGATGTCGAAGCAGCCATTGGTGAAACCGATGCGCAGGCCCTGCTTGCGCCATTCGGCAAGATGCCCGTCGAGCAGGTCGGCCGGCGCAATCTTCTCTTCGGCGGCGAGCGAGGCATGCGGCAGGATCTTTCGCCGCAGTTCCGCCGCCGTCACCGTCGCGGTGCCCTTCTTGCCGACCGCAACCGCCGCTGCCGCATTCGCCACCCGCAGCGCGGCCTCCCAATCGGCGCCGGCAGCGAGCGCCAGTGCGAGCGCCGCGGCGACCGTGTCGCCCGCGCCGGAGACGTCGCGCACCTTCACCGGCAGCGCCGGCACATGGATGGCCTCTCCCCGGCGCGTGACCAGCGTCATGCCGTGCTCGCTTTGCGTCACCAGCATTGCCTCGCAGTCGGCGAGATACATCGCATCCTTTGCCGCTTCCGCAATCGCGGCCTGGCTGTCGGCGCGGCTGCGGGTCGCCTCTGCGAACTCCTTGCGGTTGGGCGTGAGCAGGCTCGCGCCGCGATAGATCGCCAGGTTGGCGCTCTTGGGATCGACGATCACGCGTTTGCCGAGCTTCTTTGCAGCATCGATGACATTGCGGATCACCCGTGCCGTCAAGACGCCCTTGGCGTAGTCCGACAACAGAACGATATCGGCGCGCGCGATGTTCGGCAGTACCGCATCGATCAGCTTCTGCTCGATTTCGCCCGAGGCCGGCTGCGCCAGCTCCCAGTCGGCGCGCAGCATGTGCGTGGAGAAATGCTCGGAAACGAAGCGCACCTTGCGCGTCGTCGGCCGCGCCGGGTCGTGCACCAGCACGCTCTCGATCCCCGGCTGCTGCGCCAGCGTGACCGCCATCTTCACGCCGACCTCATCCTCGCCGATCAGGCCGGTGAAGATGCACTGTCCGCCGAGAGAAGCGATATTACGCGCGACGTTGCCGGCGCCGCCGATGTTGGTCTCGCTGCGCTGCGCTGCGATGACCGGTGCGGGCGCTTCCGGCGAGATTCGCGACACCTCGCCGTAGACGAACTCGTCGAGCATGAGGTCGCCGATGCAGAGCACCGTCTGCCGGCCGAATGCTTGCGCGAGAATGTCGAAATCGAGCATCGGTACTGTCCTTCGCCGCCTAGCGGAAGCGGTCGGCGCGATCGAGGAAACCCTTCACGTAAAGATCGACTGCATCTTCGAGCGCCGTAAAGCCGCCGTTGTAGCCCGCCTTGCGCAGCCGATCGACCTTGCTCTCCGTGAAATACTGGTAGCTGCCGCGAATCTGTTCGGGCATGTCGATGTACTCGATGTTGGGCGCAGCGCCCAGCGCGCTGAAGGCGGCCAGCATCATGTCCTTGAAGCTGCGCGCCGTACCGGTCCCGACATTGAACAGCCCGGAAACTGCGGGCGTTGCCAGCAGCCACATCGTCACGCCGACGACGTCATCGACATAGATGAAGTCGCGACGCTGGTCGCCGTCCGCGATGCCCTCGCGATGCGATTTGAACAGCTGCACGGGGCGGCCCGCCTTGATGTCGGAGAAGCGCCGCGCCAGCACGCTCATCATCGTGCCTTTGTGATATTCGTTCGGCCCGAACACGTTGAAGAATTTCAGCCCCGCCCATTGCGGCGGCAGCTTTTCACCGCGCGAGGCGCGGTCAACGACGGCCATGTCGAACAGATGCTTGCTCCAGCCGTAGAGATTCATCGGCCGCAGCCGCCTCAAGGCCGCAGGCGAGGCATCGTCCGCAAAGCCCTGCGCGCCGTCGCCATAGGTTGCAGCCGAGGAGGCGTAGATGAACGGCACCGCATGGGCCGTGCACCAGTCGAGCAGCCTCATCGAGAAACGGAAATTGGTCTCGATCACGAGATCGCCGTCGGTCGCCGTAGTCTCGGAAATCGCGCCGAGATGGATTACGGCATCGAGCTTGCGGCCCTGCAGCCAGTCGCAGAGCTGCGCCGGCGGCACGATGTCGGCGATTTGCCGCTTGGCGAGGTTGCGCCACTTGCCGTCGTGGCCGAGCAGGTCGCACACCACGACATCGCTGCGGCCGGCGTCGTTCAACGCGGCCACGACGTTCGACCCGATAAAACCGGCGCCCCCGGTCACCAGCAACATGCCCGTCCCTGCCTCGATGCTTCCAAGGCACCTTTGCCCCAGTCCTGCGCGGCCGGCAACCTGGGTCGTCCCTGTGGTGACGGGCGGAACCGGCTTTTCCAACGCTTTACCTCACCTCCGCAAGCCGCTACCGACGGGGACGGACCCCGACCCGCGCCAAATCATGAACGATAGTTCACTCCATCCAGATCCAAGCGACACCCGGCCGATACTGATCGTGCCCTACATGTGGATCGGCGATTTCGTGCGGGGACATACGGTCGTGCGGGTCCTCAACGAGCGCTGGCCCAACCGGCCGGTGGATCTTCTGACCACCTCGCTCTGCGCGCCTTTGGTGAATTACATGCCAGGTGTCCGGAAGGGCATTCTGGCCGATCTGCCGCGCAGCCGGCTGGCGGTCCGCAAGCAGCGGGCGCTTGCCGCTGAGCTCCGCCAGCGCGGCTACGGCACGGCGCTGGTGTTGCCCCGAACCTGGAAAGCCGCCATTGCCCCGGCGCTGGCCGGCATTCCCGAGCGGGTCGGCTTTGTCGGCGAGGCGCGGTTCGGGCTCATCAACCGGTGGCGCTGGGGCGAGAAGGCCCTGCCCCGCTTTATCGACAAGAATGCGGCGCTGGCGCTACCCGACGGCGCGCCGCTGCCGCCGGAATGGCCGGTGCCGCAACTCCGGGTGAAAGAGGAAGAGGCTGCCCGCTGGCGGCACGCGTACGGGCTCGGCAGCGGGCGCGCCATTGCGCTGGGGCCCGGCTCGGTCGGCGCCTCGAAGCGCTGGACCTATTACGCCGAGGCGGCGCGGCTGTTCGCCGACCAGGGCTTTGATGTCTGGGTCATCGGCGGCCCCAGCGAAAAGGCGCTGGCACAGCAGATCGTAGCAAGCGGCGGACCGAAGGTCCGTGACCTCACCGGCAACGATCTGCGCGACGGCATCCTGGCCATGGCGTCGGCGGCCGTGGCCATATCAAATGATTCCGGCCTGATGCACATCGCCGCCGCCATCGGCACGCCGACCATGGGCATCTTCGGCCCTACCAGCCCCTATCTGTGGGCGCCGCTCAACGGACTTGCGGCGACCATGCAGAGGACGACGCTGCTTCCCTGCCAGCCGTGTCAGCGCACAGTCTGCACCCAGAACGATCACCGCTGCATGCGCGACATTTCCGCAGCCGAAGTCGTCGAGACGGCGAAGCGCGTGCTGGCCACCGCAGGCGGGAGCGCGCCGTGACCGAACTGCTGCGACCGGCGGCATTCCTCGATCGCGACGGCGTCGTCAATCACGATGACGGCTACATGGGGACAAAGGAGCGCATCCGCTGGATGCCGAATGCAGCCAGGGCGATCAGGCGGCTCAACGACGCCGGCTATCTCGTATTCTTCTTCACCAACCAGTCCGGCGTGGCGCGCGGCTTCTTCACCGAGGCCGAGCTCAATGTGCTGCACGACTGGATGTGCGCCGAGCTATTGGCGCAGGGCGCGCGCATCGACGACATCAGGTATTGCCCGCACCACCCCGACGGCATCGTCGAGGGCTATCTCGAACATCACCACTGGCGCAAACCCGCGCCCGGAATGATCCACGATCTGATGGAGCACTGGCCGGTGCGGCACGAAGGCAGTTTCGTCATCGGCGACCGCGACAGCGACATCGAAGCCGCGCGAGCCGCGGGCTTGCCCGGATTTCTCTTCGCCGGCGGCGACCTCGATGCCTTCGTCGCCGAGGTGATGGCTCAGACCAGCCGGTGGTAGCCAATCGGCCCGCCGGATGTACCAGCGGGCTCGACGGCGATCGGTTGCTTCAGGGCTTCTTCAGGCAGAGGCCAATGGTTGGAGTAGTGCCGCACTTGGCTCCGTCGGGCGCTCCACCAGAAGGACAAAATACCGACACCAGAGTCTCGCTCGCATCGCAGCTGACGGTGCCATCTGCCTGAACCGATCGAATCGCCTGTCCTGATTCTCCCCTGGGACCAGGCGCGCCCTGAGGCCCCTGTGGTCCTTGTGGCCCTTGAGGTCCCTGAGGACCCGGCTGCCCTTGCGGACCTACCGCGCCCTGAATGCCCTGAGCGCCTTGGGGTCCGGCGGGCCCTTGTGGCCCCGGATCACCCTTCGGGCCCGGGTCTCTGCCGCATGCCGCCAGCAGCAGGGCAATGCCGCCCACCGCCACAAGAACCGACTTCCTCATAATGTTTTGTCCTCCCTGCTGTGCTCGCACTTGTATTAGAAGGTCGGGCAAGCGCTCGAGCAAGGAGAAAGGCCTATCCATCGGTGCGACAATTGATCATTTGCGCTCGGATGATCAGTCAGAACTCAGAGCAGCCTGCGGTAGACGTCCGCAATCGCGCTCGCCTCGGCATCGAGGCTGAATTTTTCCAGCACGCGCGCCCTAGCCCGCAAGCCCATCGCCGCCGCCAGCGCGGGATCGCGCATCAACGGCTCGAGCGCCGCGACCAGCGCATCGGCATCGCCCGGCGGCGTCAGCACGCCGGTGACACCGTCCTCGACGACGCGTTCGGCGGCTCCCGCGCGCGAGGCTACCAGCGCGCTGCCCGCCGACATCGCCTCGATCAACGTCAGCCCGAATCCTTCGTTGCGGGAGGTGAAGGCATAGATCGTCAGCCGTTGATACCAGCGCTGCACCTCTTCGATCGCAAGCTCGCCGGTGATGAGGATGCGCGACCGCAAGCCCGCTGCCTCGATGCGCTTTCTCAGTTCGTTCGCAAATGCCTGCTGCTCCGGCACGATCGCGCCGACCATCACGGCGGTGAAATCGGGATAGCGCGGCAGCAGCCGGCACATGGCTTCGACGAAAACGTCGCTGCCCTTCTGCGCGCGCACGCGTCCGAAACAGCCGATGGCGTAGCGGCCGGGAAACCCAGTTTCGGCAAACGCCGCCGCGCGATCGGCCGGCGGCGCATAGGCGTCGGTATCGACACCGTGCATCACGACCACGGACTCGCGCTTGAGGAAGGATGCGGAAATATCGCTGGTGGCGATGACCGCATCCATCCGCCGGATCAGCCAGCGCGTAATCCAGCTGTGATGCCGCTGCGCGGCCGAGGTGAACACCAGCTTGAGCGGCCAGCCGAGCGCGCGCAGCAGCACGCCGACGATCATCTCGTCATTGCGTCGCGCGTGCCAGATCAGTGGCGTGCGCCGCCGCCACAACTTCAAGAGATCCGCAAAACCCGTCCGCGCAATACCGTCGGGCGCGTGGGAACCGAGCCAGGCTGCGCTGAACATTTTTGCCAGCTTCGGCGCCACCATCCGGTTGGTCGCGGTTACGCCCGAATAGCGCCTGTGCAGGTTTGGCACGATCAGCTGCAGATCGGCGGGCAGTCTGGTCTTGATCGGCACGTCGGGCTCCGTTTCGGAAGGCCTCTATACGCAACATTAAGCATAGTGGCCAGTTGGCCGGCGCCGAAACCCCCTTTTCACCGCACCGCCACTAGCATTGCCGCTCCAAGAACAAGGAGAGGCAAAACCCATGACCGTGCTCGTCACCGGAGGCGCCGGCTATATCGGAAGCCACATGGTCCACGCGCTGGTGGAAGCCGGCGAAAGCGTCGTCGTCATCGACAATCTCTCTACCGGTTTCTCTGCCTTCCTGCCGGAAGGCGTGGCGTTGTTCATTGGCGATGCCGGCGACGAGAATCTTGTCGAGGGCGTGATCGAGCAACACGACATCGAGAGCATCATCCATTTTGCGGGCAGCGTGGTGGTACCTGAATCCATGCGCGATCCGCTCGGCTACTACCGCAACAACACCTTCACGACCCGCAACCTGCTCAATGCGGCGGTCAAGCGCGGCATCGGCCGTTTCGTCTTCTCTTCCACCGCCGCCGTCTACGGCAATCCCGACCAGGTGCCGGTCACCGAGATCGGGCCGACGCGGCCGCTGTCGCCTTACGGATTTTCCAAGCTGATGAGCGAGATCATGCTGCACGACGTCGCGGCCGCGCACGGCATGAAATATGTGGTGCTGCGCTACTTCAATGTCGCCGGTGCCGATCCGCAGGGCCGCGTGGGCCTCGCCACCGCCGGCGCCACGCATCTTCTGAAAATTGCGGTCGAGGCCGCGACCGGCCAGCGCGCCAAGATCGACGTGTTCGGCACCGACTATCCGACGCCGGACGGCAGTTGCATCCGCGACTTCATCCATGTCAGCGATCTTGCGCAGGCGCATCGCTCGGCGCTCACCTATCTGCGCGGCGGCGGCGATTCCGTGACGCTGAACTGCGGCTATGGCCGCGGCTACTCCGTCATTGAGACCATCGAGGCTGTGCGGCGCATCTCGGGCCGCAACTTCGCCATTCAGCATGCTCCGCGCCGGGCCGGCGACATCATGACCATGGTGGCTGACACCAGCCGCATGCGCGCGGTGCTCGACTGGTCGCCGCAATACGACAATCTCGACACCATCGCGACCCATGCGCTGGCGTGGGAAGAGAAGCTGCTGCGCGAGCGTGGCGGACTCGTCGAACAGGCCCAATCGGCCTGAAATTGCGCCGTTATTTGGCTTGAAAGTCCGCGATTTAGCGGGCAAGACACCGCAAGCTGCGACGCGCCGCCTCAGGACGCGTCAATGGAACGCGGATGGCCGAATTTCCCGGAAGAACTCCGAAGAAAATCACCGATGACCCCTATGGGGCTGCGGTCCTGATTCGCCGCCTGGTGATGGAACAAGGCATCGTCTATTGGCGACGCTATCTCATCGCCTTTTCCCTGATGGCCGTTGCGGCCGCCGCCACGGCGACGGCCACTTACGTCCTCGGACAGGTGATCAATCAGGCCTATGTCGACAAGAACGTTGCCGGCATCGCGATGCTTTCCGGCGTCACCGTGCTGCTGCTGTTCATCAAGGGCGTGACGACCTATGGCCACATGGTGATCCTGTCGAAGATCTCCAACGCCATCCTCGCCAGCAACCAGCGGCAACTCTTCGCCAAGCTGATGAACGAGAGCATCGGCTTCTTCTCCACGCGGCATTCGTCGGAATTCCTGGCGCGGCTGACGGCCGGCGCCAAATCCATCACCGACGTGCTCAACATGCTGATCAACGCCATCGGGCGCGACTTGTTGATGCTGATCAGCTTGTTCGGGGTGATGATCTGGCAGGATCCGCTGTTGTCGATCCTGGGCCTCGTCGTGGTGCCGCCCGCAATGCTGGTCATGCGCAAGCTGGTCAAGCGCATCAAGGGCCTTGCCTACAACCAGTTCACCGGCACCGCCGATATCCTCGAGACCATGCAGGAATCGCTGCAGGGTATTCGCACAGTCAAGGCGTTCACGCTGGAAGACGCCATGCAGCGGCGCATCGACGAGAACATCGCGGCCGTCGAGCGCAACGCCAACAAGATGGCGCGAGTTGCCAATCGCTCCAATCCGCTGATGGAGATGCTGGGCGGCTTCGCGGTCGCCGGCTGTCTTCTCTACGGTGGCTACAGTGTCGTCGCGCTCGGTGCGACGCCGGGCCAATTCTTCTCCTTCATGTCAGCCTTCCTGCTCGCGACCGAGCCCGCCAAGCGCCTGGCGCGGCTCAACATCGACCTCAACAGCCAGCTGGTCGGCGCGCGCATGCTGCTGGAGGTCGTCGACAGCCCTGCCAGCGAGCAGGCCGATGACGACAAGCCGCCGCTGAAGCTTTCCGAGGCCCGCATCGAACTGCGCGACGTCACCTTCGCCTATCGCGACGGGGAGGCCGTGCTCAATCGAATGAGCTTTGTGGCCGAGCCAGGCAAGGTCACCGCTCTGGTCGGTCCGTCCGGAGGCGGCAAGTCGACGGTGCTGGCATTGGTATTGCGCTTCTATGAGGTGACCGGCGGCGCCATCCTGATCGACGGCCAGTCGATCTCATCGGTGTCGCGCAGATCGTTGCGGCAGCAGACCGCCTATGTCGGACAGGACGTCTATCTGTTCCGAGACACCATCCGCGCGAACATCGCCTTCGGCAAGATCGGCGCCACCGAGGACGAGATTGTCGCGGCCGCGAAGGCCGCCTGCGCGCACGATTTCATCATGAGCTTCCCGCTCGGCTACGACACGCCGGTCGGCGAGCACGGCACGCAGCTGTCCGGCGGCCAGCGCCAGCGCATTGCGGTCGCGCGCGCGCTGATCCGTAACGCGCCGATCATCCTGCTGGATGAAGCCACCGCCGCGCTCGACTCCGAGTCCGAGAAGCAGGTGCAGGAGGCCATCGAGCATCTCTGCCGGAACCGCACCACCATCGTGATCGCGCACCGGCTGCACACCATCACCCACGCTGACGCCATCCTGGTGGTCGAGGGCGGCGAGATCGTAGAACGTGGGCAGCACGACGAATTGCTGCGCCGCAACGGCCGCTACGCCTCTTTCTTCCGCCTGCAGCACCGCGATCCCGGCCTGCCTCATCTGGCGCCGGTCAGCGCAACCGCTTAAACCTACTCCGCCCTTCCTTACTTGAACGTCGAGGCCATCATGACCGCCACTTCGTACGTCATTCCTGCGCCGCCGCAAGCTTCCCTACCCGTGGTGGGCGAGACCAAGGCCTATCCGGTCCGCCGTATCTGGTGCGTCGGCCGCAACTATCTCGAACACATCCGCGAGATGGGCAATGACGAGCGCGCGCCGCCGTTCTTTTTCGCCAAGCATGCTGACATGCTGGTCGCCGACGGCGCCACCATTCCCTACCCGCCGCTGACCAAGGACCTGCATCACGAGGTCGAGCTGATCGTCGCCATGAAGAGCGGCGGCCTCAACATTCCCGCCGACAAGGCGCTCGATCATGTCTACGGCTACGCCGTCGGCATAGACCTCACCCGCCGCGACCTGCAGATCGCTTCGCGCAAGAAGGAGCGGCCCTGGGAGATCGGCAAGTCGTTCGACTATTCCGCTCCCTGCTCGGCGATCCAGCCGGCCTCGAAGATCGGCCATCCCTCGAAGGGGAAGATCTGGCTCACCGTGAACGGCAAGGAGACGCAGAAGGGCGACCTTACCGAGCTGATCTGGAACGTGCCAGAGATCATCTGGCAGCTGTCGCAGCAGGTGAAGCTCGCCGCCGGCGACATCATCATGACGGGCACGCCGGCCGGCGTGTCGCAGCTCCAGCCCGGCGACAAGATCGAATGCGGCGTCGACGGCGTCGGCACGCTGAAGGTGAATATAGGCAAGCCGGAGTAGACTGCCTGCAGCTAACAAAAATGGCCCCGACTTTGTTCGGGGCCTTTTTCGTTTCACTTGATGGGTCACCGTATCGCGGACGCCACGATCGAGCCGATGATCAGCACACCGAGGCTGTACTTCAGCGTGTAGTACACCGTCCGGTTCCACTCCTTGACCTTGCGGCTGGCAAGGTGAATCTCATAGAGCTTGCCGAAAACCTTGTTCAGCGCGCCGACATGCTCGCCGTCCACGTTCTGGGTGGCGGAAGCCTTGACGATGTGATGGCTGACCCAGCGGTTGATCGCGGTCATGAAGCCGTATTTCATCGGACGCTCGACGTCGCAGAACAGGATGATGCGGTTGACGTCCGTCTGGTTCTCCGCGTGATGGATGAATGTCTCGTCGAACATGAACGCCTCGCCGTCACGCCAGACGCATTCGACGCCGTCGACGAAGATGTGGCACTTGTCCGAATTCGGCGTGACAAGGCCAAGGTGATAGCGCAGCGACCCCGCGAAGGGATCGCGATGCGCGCCCAGCTTGCCGCCCGGCGGCAGCATCGCGAACATCGCCCCGTGCACGCTCGGAATTGAATCGAGCAGTTCCACCGTCTTCGGGCACAGCGTGCGCGCCGACGGCAAGAAATCGTCGTACCACTTCAGGTAAAAGCGCTTCCAGCCGCTCTTGAAGAAGGAATAGAAGCCCCAATCGTTGTTCTTGGCCGCCGCGCGGATGAAGCCCTCGTCGAACAACCGCACCGCCTCGTCGCGGATCGTCTCCCAGTTCTCGGAGAGCTTGGCCAGTTCCGGAAACTTCTCGACCGGGATCACCGGGGTGTTGGGAACGGCGGAACCGGCATACATCAGCACGTTGTAGGGCGCGAGGTAGGTAGAGTGATCGCCGATCTGGCGGGCAAACCGCAGGCGTTGGCGGCCGCGGAAATGCACATAGAGAGTGGATGCCACGAAGGCATAAAGCACGACAAGCTGTGGCGCGAAAATCTGCTTCAGCATATCTGTCCCTGTGATGCGGCGCCGGCGTTCCCGGCAGGCTGCATATCTAGCAAAAGATTTTCCGGACAGGAAGCATCCGGCAGGCCTTCAAAATTGACAAGAAACCGGGCTTGCTATTTAGACGTGAGTAGAAACGAGCCCAAGAACATCATGTCCGGCATATCCGCGCTGTTTTCAGATATTTCGTTCAAGTTGGGGAACGCCGCCCGGGTAGCTCGCCTGCGTGCAGGGAGAGCTCTGCTTCCAAATGGGTCGCATCGTACCGGCTTTTTCGATCAATATCCGCGCTTCTTTGAGACGAGCGCAACGACGGCAACCGCCAACCGGCTTAACGAGCGTCATCGCGCGATCATCGAGACCAATCGCGACGCCTTCACCGGGACACGGGTACTGGATATTGCGAGCCATGATGGCCGCTGGAGCTTCGCCGCCATGCGCGCCGGCGCCAAGAGCGTGACCGGCATCGAGGCACGACCACATCTCGTCGAGGCCTCGAAGGAAAACCTGAAGGAGTTCGGGGACGCGCATCGCTTCCTGCTCGGCGACGCGTATGAACTGCTCGACCGGATCGAACCGGGAAGCATCGACACCGTGATGTGCCTGGGCTTCTTCTACCATGTCACGGATCACATGCTGCTGCTCTCGAAGATCGAGCGGTTGAAGGCGCGGCACCTGATCATCGACACGGGCGTCGCTGCCGATGTGCGGCCGGTCGTGCTGTTCCAGCAGGAGGATCACGAACTGGAAAGCGATGCCGCAAGGACGTCGGACGCCCAGAAGGTTGTGCTTGCCGGCATTCCGAGCAAGGCTGCGCTGGATCTGATGCTGTCCAGCTTCGGCTGGAAGCCGCGATATTACGACTGGCACAACGCCGGCATCGCAAGCTGGCAGGAGATCGAGGACTACCATGAAGGCACGCGCGTCACCTTGCGCGCCTGACCTTTTCTCCAACAGACAATCCCAGAGGATGCACGTTTAGGCCAGTAGGAAGTCCTTAGGTGGATGCAGCGGCGTTCCACCACGGTACGGCCTCGAACGGCGCGGCAATATGCGACAGGGAATCGCCGACGCTCAGCAAGCCATCAAATGACCGTGGATACGTCGCTGCCGGGCGGCGGTGCGACTCCGAGCCCGGCAGAACTCGGCCCGAGATTCCGTGCAAAGGCGAAACTGTCGCCCGGCATCGACGACGTCAACGGCGCACTGCTGGAAGTCGACTTACGTGGAGGCAGCTGAAGAAGCCGCCCTTGGAATAGACTTTGGCCATCGCAGGCTCCCCTGCAGGCAACCGCTGGAGATCGCTACATCCGCGCCGCCTCCAGAACAACTTCGGCGAATTGTTGCGGAGATTCTTGCGGCGGATTGTGGCCGACGCCGCCGCTGAAACTCCGATGCGAATATTTGCCGGAGAATTTCCTGGCGTATGAGGCGGGATCCGGATGCGGCGCGCCATTGGCATCGCCCTCGATCGTGATGGTCGGGACCGCGATGACAGGCAATTCGGCGAGCCGCTTTTCCAGCGCAAGATACTTCGGCTCACCCTCGGCGAGCGCGAGCCGCCAGCGATAGTTATGGATGGTGATGTCGACATGGTCGGGGTTGTCGAGCGAGGCCGCGCTGCGGGCGAACGTGGCATCGTCGAACTTCCATTTCGGCGAGGCGAGCTGCCAGATCAGCTTGGCGAAATCATGCGTGTTTTTGCCATAACCGGCGCGGCCGCGCTCGGTCGCGAAATAGAACTGGTACCACCATTGCAATTCGGCGCTCGGCGGCAGCGGCGCCTTGCCTGTCTCCTGGCTGCCGATCAGGTACCCGCTCACCGAGACCATGGACTTGACGCGCTCGGGCCAGAGCACGGCCATGATGTTGGCGGTGCGCGCGCCCCAGTCGTATCCGGCGAGGACAGCTTTCTCGATCTTCAATGCGTCCATCAAAGCGATGATGTCGACGGCAAGCGCGGCCGGTTCGCCATTGCGCATGGCCTCGCTGGAAAGGAAGCGCGTCGTGCCGTAGCCGCGCAGATGCGGGACGATGACGCGATGGCCCGCCTTTGCCAGCAGCGGCGCCACATCGACGAAACTGTGGATATCGTAGGGCCAGCCGTGCAACAGGATCACAGCAGGACCGTCAGCCGGCCCATCCTCGGCGTAGCCGACATTGAGCACGCCGGCATCGATCTGTTTCAGCGACGCGAACGTCGCGCCCTTCGCCGGCGCACCGGCCGGCGTTGTTTGCGCCTGCGCGGAACGGTCGAAAACGAGCGGCGCGGCGGCAAGGCCGACCGCAGCCGCACCAAGGAATTGGCGGCGATTCCTGCCGATCTGTTCTGACATGTTCATCTCATCCGTTGGAGCAAAGCGAAGCGCCATATGCGAGCGGCTGGCTGTGTTGAGACTTACGCTTGGTCGAAACGGGAGCGAATAGCCGCTTCAGTCACTCTTTCGTGTCGCGAACGGCGGGCGGCTTCGCATTTCGCCAGATCATTTTCTATTGCGCGCACCGGAGGGGACTATCTGGCCATTGTTCGCGATTGGCAGCGATGCCACGCTGCTGGCGATCGATCTCGCTCTCGTCGAATAGCGCCGCAAAGGCCGGACTCGGCATCAAGTAGGCGTTGCAGCGCAGCGCCGCGGGGGTGCAAGTCGGTGCAACCGATGCCGCTGGTCTGGGCAAGCCTGTCGGTCCCGAAATAGGAGGCTTTGCACGAGCGATCGCGCAGCTTGCGATCGGGCTTTCGTTGCTCCCGTCGAGCGATTAGGCTGGCGGCTGGCAATGCCGCGTGCCGTCGCCGGCGGCTGCAGCAAGCGGAGTTCCGGGGATGAAGACGATCCTGGTGCCAACCCAAAACACCCCCGCAATGAACTCGGCCCTCGAGGTGGCGATGCTGCTCGCGCGCCGCACCGGCGCCTACATCGAGGGTTTCCCGTTGCGGATCGCAATTCCCCCCTATGTCGTGGCGGAGCTGACCGCCGGACTGACCATGGACGCCTATGATGCGCAGCGTGACGAGGAAGTGGCGGAACTGCGCCGCCTGTTCGAGACTTTCATGCGCGATCACGGCATCCCGCCATCCGGCGCCGCCGGGGAGCATCCCTGCTTCGGATGGCTCGCCGCCGCGCCCGAGGATGAGAGCTTCATCGGCAGCCACGGCCGCTCGTTCGACATCACGGTCATGAGCAGGCTGGATCGGGATTCGAGCGGCTTGCACCGGCGCGCGATCGAATCCGCACTGTTCGAGAGCGGACGGCCGGTTCTGCTGGCGCCGCCTGCCGCTGCGAAGCAGATCGCCACCAACATTATGGTCCATTGGAACGGGAGCACCGAGCAGGCGCGCGCGAACGCATTTGCGATGCCTCTGCTGCGTCTGGCCGACCGGGTGACGGTCTTGACCGTCATTGGCGGGCAGGACGTGCCGGGGCCGTCCGCCGACGACATTCTCAGGCAATTGCAGCACAACGGCATCGCCGCCCGGCCCGTTCGCGTCAAGCTCGGCGATCGCGAGACAGGCCAAGCGGTTCTCGACGCCGCGCGGGCAGAAGGCTGCGATCTCCTGATCAAGGGCGCGTTCACGCGCAACCGGCTCCGGCAAATGATGTTCGGCGGCGCCACCAGCCACATCATGGAGCACGCCGACATCCCGGTCCTGATGGCGCACTGACGCGTTCGGCATCTCAGGTGACGTACTGCTGGATGGGTAGAGCCAACGGGTCGCGCGAAGGCGCGCCCGATGACAGGCTGGCGACCTACCATCCTCGTTGCGAAGCATGACGGGTGTCGCTGCTCTCCACCATCCTGCGGCTTTATCGAACTAAAGAACGAACGAAGCCAATTGATAGAACGCGTAGGCAAGTTGCAGTCCCAGCAAAATCAGGGCTGCAATCATCAGGTAAAAGCTGAAATGCATGAGGGCTTGGAACCGGAGTATCTTGCCTGAATGTACGCATAGCGAAGCTCCGGACGATGCCGGCTCTGCTTCGCGGACTGATCAACTCGCTGGCATGACAAGAAGGCTTCCGCCGCCGCGGAAGTGATGCCGTTGTCGCGAACCCCTTCTTGAGCGGAGGTCTCTTGTTCGACGCCAGTTACCTGCTTGTTTACGCGCCGTAGAAAATCTTCATTCCCCACAACACGACGACGATGGCTGCCACGAGTGTAGCCGCCGTCAATACACTTTCCAAGGAAGCGACTCTCATACACTTACTCCGCTTCCCCAGCCCCATCAGCGGTCTAGTTGATTCGATTCGTCCGCCGCAATCGCGCGGTCACTTGCGTTGTGCGATGATGAAGCGGTTGTGGTTTGCCGGCCACATCGACTCGGTAGAATTCCGGACTCGATCGCGAGACAGCACGCCACGATCGCGGATGGAGAACGCGGCGAAACCCGTCATCGCTCAGTCAGGAGCGATGAGTTTCTACGCTCAATCCGTGCAAGGCCTATCGCTGAATTCGCGCGGCTCAACGCTTCTGATAGGGATGGAAAATGTGGTCCTTGGCCTTCACGGCCACGTGGCACGAATGTCCGCAATCTGAGGGACTGGGATCGGCGGCGAACTTGTCGGTTGCGGCGTCGTAGTTGAACAGCGCGTATCCCCATCCGCCGCTATTCGGAAACCGCTTGCTGTCTTTTTCGATGACGAAAGCCTGCGTGAAGACATCCGGCACATCGACGACAAAGGGAGCTTCCGTGCTCTTCTTTGGCTTCCACTGGAGCTTGGCAATCTTGGACCCCTCGGGGAAAGGCTGGCCGTTGCCGGGAATACCGGCCTTGTACGCCTCGATCATGATTGGATTGGCGACGATCACCTTGAGCACTTCGTCGGTCCGGGCTGAAGATACCACCGCCCAGTCCTCGTATCCCCTGAAATCGGAGAACTCGATTCCATCAGGCGTTTTCAGCGAATACTTCTCCTGCGCATAAAGGGCTGTGGCGCCCAGGCCGGCGAGCACCGCAGCAGCTATCGCAATCGTCGATTTGCTCTTGCGCTTCATGGCTGAACCTTTTGGTGATAGTTGTTGCCGAGCTTGCTTGCCGGCGATTTGATCGACCCTGAACGTGGGCGCCGGCCGTCCAAACCTGCGGCAAACCGGCCCTGCGGACAAGTCACTTCGCGTTCACCGAAACAGAGTGAGAAAAAAAGGCAAAAGATGCTTCAGACTTCGGAGCTATGGCTTGCCGGAGGCTCAGACGTCTTGTGGCACCAGCTAGAATTCGTCTCGGCCAGATCGAGCTCGCGCTTCAACTTGCACGCTCGGCAAACTTGTGCCTGCCGGCCTTCGCCGCGGCGGCACAGTGTTGCAAATTCGGCACGCCGGGCAAATCAGTTCGGCGAAGCCGAATTGCGTCAAGCCGAAAACGAACAATATTCTGCTTTACAGAAGTCCGGATCCGTGGTCTAACCTGCCCCAGCCCGCGCCGCCTGAGGGACGTTTCGCGATCGTCACGTAACGTGGTGCGGGTTGCGATGGACGCTTGCCGCGTCAGGTGGGTTCATTCTCGCCGGACGAAAACGCGGCGGCGGACGGCGAAGTCGTGTGGTCCTGGCGCCGCGACCGTGGCGTCTATCCACGCCGCCCTGTGGTGGCGTGGCAACGGTGACAAAAACCGCCGCTCACCGGGGAGATCACGTATAAGCCGTAAACCATTGCGCGGGGAAAGCCGGGATGTCCTGGCTGTACCTGTAGTTCAACCCGTGTGCTCTCTTGCTACCGGACTTTCGCACACGGGACTGCGGGCGCAGTCGGCGCCCGGCTTTCCCTGCGTCCTCTTCAAGGAAGAGGGCCACCAGATCGCATAACTCGGGCGACAACCCGCCGCGAGAATGAGAACGTATGTTTCGGAACGGCTTCTCTGCCGACGTCATGCCCGGGGCTTGTCCTGGTTTGTTCCGCGCATCCACGTCCCTCTCGCCGAACCGCAAGCGTGGATGGGCCGGGAACGAAAATGGCCCTGGTTCCACCCGCTACAAGCCGCTGCCTGCGGCCACATTTCCCGCACTGGATTCCCCTTTGGTAACCTCGCATTAACCCAGATTATCGTTTGGTTAGGGCGGCATAGCCGCGTGGGTCAGCCTTCGTTTTGACATGTTGGCAGGGG